>CAZAIE010000235.1:0-8611 GCA_964485035.1 uncultured Myxococcaceae bacterium
CCAATACGGAGCCGACGCGGTCTACCTCGGCCTCTCGCGGTTCTCGGCCCGCGCCGACGCCGCCAACTTCACCCCCGAGCAGCTTGACTCGCTGGTGGGGTACGCGCACTCGCTCACGCCTCGCCGCCGCGTCTTCGTGACCGTCAACACCCTCGTCGTGCAGAGCGAACTGCCGGAGCTGTGCGAGACGCTCGGCGTCATCTCTGACATCGGGGCCGACGCGGCCATCGTCCAGGACCTGGGGGTCCTGCGCCTCTGCCGCCGCCACTTCCCCGAGCTCGAGCTGCACGCCAGCACCCATCTCGCCGCGCATGATCGCGCTGGCGTCGAGACGCTGGCGAGGCTCGGCTTCAAGCGCGTGACCCTCGCCCGCGAGCTCACCCTCGACGAGATCCGCGACTGCGCGAGCGTGCCGGGGACGGAGGTGGAGACCTTCCTCCACGGCGCGCTCTGCTACTCCTACAGCGGGCTCTGCCTCTTCTCCTCCCAGTTGTTGGGTCGCAGCGGCAACCGTGGCACCTGCGCCTACCCCTGCCGCGACCGCTGGCGCGTCGAGGCCCACTGCGGCGCGGACCTGCCCCAGGACAAGCAGTCGGGCTTCGCCTTCTCGATGAAGGACCTCGCCCTCGGCGAGCACGTCCCCGGCCTGGTCCAGGCGGGCGTCGCGTGCCTGAAGATCGAAGGACGAAAGAAGAGCCCGCTCTACGTCGCCACCACGGTCGACTACTACCGCCGGCTCCTCGACGGCACCCTGCGGCCAGCCGAGCGCGCGGCCCGCGAAGAGGACCTGAAGGCCGTCTTCAGCCGTCCCTGGACCCCGCTCTATGTGAAGTCGCACCGCGACAAGGACGTCGCCGACCGGGACTTCGTGGGACACCGCGGCGCGCGCATCGGCACCGTCGAGACGGTGGTCAAGGTGGGCAAGTCGGTCTCGGTCCGCTTCAAGACCACCCGCGGACTCGCGCGGCACGACGGCCTGCAGATAGACGTGCCCGGCCGCGACCGTCCGTTCGGTTTCGGCGTGGACGACCTGTTCCTGCTGCCCGACTCGCCCCGCGGTCGCGCCGAGAGCGTGGTGCTCGCGCCCGCCGGCTCCCGCGTGGACGTCCCGCTCCCGGACGACTACCCGACGATCCCCGAGGGCGCGGCGATCTACTGCTCCTCGTCCCAAGACGTGAAGCAGCGCTTCCGGGTGGACAACCCGAACGTGGGCTCGTTCCGGGAACGGCTGGGACTGCGGCTGACCGCGCGCCTCGACGCGGCCCGGCTGACCGTCACGGCGCGGGTGAAGGAGCGGGGGGTCGACGTCGAGCAGGAGCTCGGGGGCCCGTTCGATGCGGCCAAGGACCCGGCGAAGATGGCGTCTGCCGCCCGCGGCGCCTTCGAGAAGCTCGGCGACTCGCGGTTCGTGCTCCAGGACCTCTCCTGGCAGAACCCTGAGGGCCTGTTCGTGCCCGTCTCCCGGCTGAACGAACTCCGTCGTGGGCTGGTCGAGGCGCTCACCGCCAAGGTTGGGGAGCAGGCGGCGGCGCGCGTGACGCGGGCGAGGACCGAGGCCGCTGCCGCTGGCGTCGGAGTGGCAGCCGATGAGGTGCGCTGGTCGGTGAAGACCGACCGCCTGGCGACGCTCGAGGGCTTCACCGCCGAGGACTTCGAGGACGTGGACGAGATCGTCTACGACGTCGCCCTGGAGCCGCTCTCGACGATGGTGGAGCAGGTGCGAACGCTCGAGGCGCGCTCCGGACGGCCGGTGCGGCTGGCTCTGCCGCTCGTGGCACGCGCGTGGGAGGACAAGACGCTCATGGCGAAGATCGCCGCGCTGCGCGCGGCGGGGTTCTCGCGCTGGGAGGCCGGAAACGTCTCTGCGTGGGCGCGGTTGGGCCTGCCCGATCCGTCGATCGACCTGGCGGCGGATTGGTCCCTCTATGTCGTGAACCGCATGGCCGCGGAGCACCTCGCCGAGCTGGGAGCGCGGCGCTTCGTCTGCTCACCCGAGGACGGCCTCGAGAACCTGCGCGGCCTGCTCGCCGAGTATGGCGCGCGGGCCACGGTGATCGTCCACCAGGACACGCCGCTCTTCATCTCCGAGTCCTGCCCCTACGCGAACCTGCGCGACGGGTGCCCTGGCCCGGCCAAGTGCACCTACGAGCGCATGGACCTCGTCTCCAGCCACGGCGGGAAGGTCCTCGCGTTGAACGAGCGCTGCCGCACCTTCGTGGTCAACGCCGTGCCGTTCTGTCTCTCCGACCGGCTGGAGGCGCTGCTGGCCGCCGGGGTGCGCTCGCTGCGCGTGGACTTCGTGCACCGGCCCTACGCCACCGCCCAGGCACTGGACGTCTGGCGCCGGGTCCGCCGCGGCGGGCACGTGCCCGGACACCGCGGCAACTTCGATCGCGGGCTCGCCCCGGGATAGTCAGCCGACGAAGGGACGCGACGGGATGCGCCGGTTCGGGCACTCTCTCGCGTCCGAGGTGCGCCATGGACGTCACGCTGCACGGGACATCGGGGGATTGCCAGGTCCGGGTCGGGCCCTGGGAGTGGCTCGCGCGCGCGCCGACCCCTCGGCCCACGCTGCTGGTCACCGACGAGACCGTGCGCCGCCTTCACGGCGCGCGCTTTCCCGACGGCGTCCCAGTCCTCACCATCGGTCAGGGCGAGGAGTCGAAGACGCTGGAGACGGTGGCCGCCCTCTACCGCGGCTTCCTCGATGCGGGGCTCGATCGCGGCGGTTCGGTGCTCGGCGTGGGCGGCGGGATCGTCTGCGACGTGGCCTCCTACGCGGCGGCGACGTGGATGCGTGGGGTCGACGTCGGCCTCGTGCCCACCACCGTGCTCGCCCAGGCAGACGCCGGGGTGGGTGGCAAGAACGGGGTCAACTTCGGGGGCACGAAGAACCTGGTCGGGACCATCCGGCAGCCGCGCTTCGTGCACTGCGCACCGGAGTTCCTGGCCACGCTCTCGCGCGCCGAGGTGCAGAACGGCCTCGCCGAGGTGGTGAAGTCCGCCGCCATCGCCGACGCGGAACTCTTCTCCTTCCTGGAGGCGAACGTCGAGGCGTTGCTCGCTGCGGAGCCGGCCACTCTCACGCGGGCCATCGAGGCCTCGCTTCGGGTGAAGGTCGCGGTGGTCGAGAAGGACGAGCTGGAGCAGGGCGACCGCAAGAGGTTGAACTTCGGCCACACGCTGGGCCACGCGCTGGAGCTGGCCCGCGGGCTGCGGCACGGCGAGGCCGTTGCGGTGGGCATGGTCTTCGCGGCGCGGCTCTCGGTGGAGCGCGGGCTGCTCCCGGCAGGCGCGGTGGACCGACTGGTGCGGCTCCTCGAGCAGCTCGGCCTGCCGACGAGCTTCGCGCCCGCTCCGGCTCTCTTCGAGGGGCTCACGCGGGACAAGAAGCGGGCGGGGAAGTCTGTCCACATGGCTCTGCTCACAGCAGTGGGCGAGTCGGTCATCCAGCCCGTGCCGCTCTCGGACCTCGAGGCGGCGCTCGCGAGGTAGGCCATGCAGCTCTTCGGCGTCTTCGGCAACCCCATCCTCCACAGCCTCAGCCCGGCGATGCACAACGCGGCGCTCGAGGCGCTTGGCCTGCCTGCGCGCTACGTCCGGGTCGCGGCACGCGACGCCCGCGCCGCCCTGCGCACCGCGGACAGCCTGGGGCTGCGCGGCTTCAACGTCACCTCGCCGTTCAAGGAAGACCTCGCGCGCCTGGTCCCGTACTCGGACATCGAGGCAGAGCTGCTGCAGGCGATGAACCTCGGGCTGCCGACCGGTCGAGGATGGAAGGCCTACAACACCGACCCCTTCGGGGTCGCCGGGGCGCTGGAGGCCGCGGGGTGCAGGCTCGAGGGCGAAGCGGTGGTGCTGGGCGCCGGCGGGGCAGGGCGCGCGGCGGCGCACGCGCTGGAGTCGTACGGAGTCCGGGTGACGCTCGCGAATCGCACGCTCGCCCGAGCGCGACGCGCGGCCGCCCGCCTGGAAGCGACGCCCGTCGCGCTGGGAACCCCCGAGCTGCGCGCCGCGCTCGCCCGCGCGCGCATCATCGTGAACACCGCGGCCACGGACGACCGCCTGATCTCCAAGGAAGACGTTCCACGCGGGGCGTTCGTACTCGAGGCCCGCTACGGCAGCACCACCGCGCTCGCCCGCGATGCCCGCGCCCGTGGCTGCACCGTCATCGACGGTCGGTCCTGGCTCCTGCACCAGGGACGCGAGGCGTTCCGGCTGCTGACTGGCCATGAACCACCGGCTGGATCGATGGAGCGGGGCCTCGCACGCAAGCCGGAGCGCCGGGGAGCGCACCTCGCGCTCGTCGGGTTCATGGGCGTGGGCAAGTCCACCGTCGCCGACCACCTTGCCAAGCGACTGCGGCTGCGCACGCTGGACACCGACCGGCTGGTCGAGAAGCAAGAGCGCACAGCGGTTCCGAAGCTGCTGCTCGACAAGGGAGAGGCCGCGCTGCGGCGGGCCGAGGCAAGGGCGGTGCGGGCGCTTCCCGCGCGGACGGCCATCGTCGCCTGCGGAGGTGGCCTGGTGACGGTGCCCGCGACGGCGAGGCTCCTGCGGACGCATACGCGGCTGGTGGTCTGGCTCTGGGCGGGGCCGGACACGTGCCTCGCGCGCATCGGCGACCCCGGCTCGCGTCCACTGCTGGGCAAGACCCCGCGGGCCCAGGCGCGCCGGCTGCTCGACGCGCGCCTCGCGCAGTACGCTGCCGCCTGCGACGTGGTGGTGGACACCGAGGGGCGCAAGCCCGAGGACGTGGCGGAGGAGATCGCCGCGCTGTGGCAGGAGAAGACATGAACTCGTTCGGCAGGCTGTTCCGCATCTCCATCCTCGGCGAGTCGCACGGGGCCGCCATCGGCGTGCTCATCGACGGTTGCCCGGCGGGGCTGGCGCTCGGGCCCGCGGACTTCGAGCCGGACCTCGCGAGGCGCCGTGCGGGCGCGCGGGGCACGACGCCACGCAAGGAGCGCGACGCGCCTCGGCTGGTCACGGGTCTGCTCGAGGGCCGCACCACGGGCGCTCCCGTCCTCATCGAGTTCGACAACCTCGACGTGCAGTCCAAGGCCTACGACGAGCTGCGGCACAGGCCGCGGCCTGGACACGCCGACCTTCCTGCGATCACCAAGTTCGGGGGCTTCGCCGACTGGCGCGGAGGCGGCCACTTCTCGGGTCGGCTCACTGCGGCGCTCGTGGCGGCGGGGGTGGTGGCGAAGAGGTTCCTCCCCGGACTGTCCTTCGACGCTCGGGTGCTCGAGGCCGGGGGCCAGACCGACACCGCCGCGGCGGTCGAGGAGGCGGAGCGCGACAACGACTCCATCGGCGGGGTCGTCGAGTGCGTGGTGCGCGGGCTTCCCGCCGGACTCGGCGAGCCGTTCTTCAACTCGGTCGAGTCGATGATCTCCCACATCGCCTTCGCCATTCCCGGCGTGAAGGGCGTGGAGTTCGGCGCGGGCATGCAGGCTGCCCGGATGCGCGGGAGCGACTACGCCGACGCCATCCTCGACAAGCGCGGAAGGACGCGGACCAACCACGCGGGCGGCATCAACGGCGGCATCTCCAACGGGAACCCGCTGGTGTTCCGCATCGCGCTGCGCCCGCCCTCGACCAGCGCCGCGAAGCTCCACACCGTCGACCTGCGCACGGGCAAGCAGGTGACGGTCACCCCGGGCGGCCGCCACGATCGCTGCTTCGCGCTCCGCGTTCCCGTGGTGCTCGAGGCCGTTGCGGCCATCGCGCTGGCGGACCTGATGCTGGTCGCGCAGCAGGTGCCGCGGGTGGTCGCGGCGAGGAGGAAGCCGTGAGCGAGGACAGGCTGGAGGAGCTGCGCGCCCGCATCTCCGAGGTGAACCAGCGGCTGCTCCAGGACCTGAACGAGCGGCTGCGGCTGGTGAGCGAGGTCCGTGAGCTCAAGCTCCTGCGCGGGCTGCCCATGTACGACCCGGCGCGCGAGGAGCAGATGCTGCAGTCCCTGCTCGCCCAGAACCCCGGTCCAATGGCCGCCGACCACCTCGAGGAGGTGTTCAAGGCCATCTTCGCCACCTCTCTCTCCCACATGGAGCGGCGCTCGCGGGATTGCCTGCGCGTCCACCGCAAGGAAGGGGAGCCCGACCGGAGGCTCGAGGTCCGCGGCACGGCGATCGGCGCAGGCGCGCCGGTGCTCGTGGCGGGGCCGTGCTCGGTCGAAGACGAGGAGCAGACGCTGCGCGTCGCGAAGCACCTCTCTGCGCTCGGCTGCCGCTTCCTGCGCGGAGGCGCATTCAAGCCGCGCACCAGCCCCTATGCCTTCCAGGGATTGGGCGTCGAGGGCTGGCGCATCCTGCGGCGGGTGGCCGACGAGTGCGGCATGGCGGTGGTCAGCGAGGTGCTCGACCCACGGCACGTGGAGGAGGCGCGCGGCCTCGTGGACGTGCTGCAGGTGGGTGCGCGCAACATGTACAACTACGAGCTCCTCAAGCTCCTGGGGCAGGTAGGTCTGCCGGTGCTCCTCAAGCGCAGCTTCATGGCCACCCTCGAGGAGTTCGTGCTCGCGGCCGAGTACGTGGCGCAGTGGGGCAACGACCGCATCATCCTGTGCGAGCGCGGCATCCGCAGCTTCGACCGCTGGACGCGCAACACCCTGGACATCGGCGCGGTGCCGCTGCTGAAGCAGGTGACGCCGCTGCCAGTGATCGTCGATGTCGCGCACGCCGCCGGGCGGAGGGACCTGTTCATTCCACTCGCGCGCGCCGCGCTCGCCGCGGGGGCCGACGGGATCATGGTCGAGGTCTCCCCGGCGCCGGCGATGGCCTCGAGCGACCCAGACCAGCAGCTGGATCTTCCCGGGGTCAGCGCGTTCGAGCAGGCGGTGTTCGGGACGCGGTAGTCACTCGCCGACGGCGGTGTAGCGCATCCCCTCGTCCATGTCCTCGAAGCGCTGCCCGTCGAGCACCACGTTCGGCAGCGCCGCGCGCAGGCGGTCTACCGACTCGCTCAGCAGGTTCTCCGAGAGGTCCAGGCGGCGCAGGTGCTTCACCGCCTCGGGGCGGGCGAGCAGCGGCTCCACGTCGGCGTCCAGGAGCACGCCCTTGGAGAGGTCGAGGACCTCGAGCCTGGGCAGCAGCCTCGAGGTGAGCAGCGCCGGGAGCAGCTCCTGGGAGAACTCGCAGTTCACGAGGCCCAGGTGCCGCAGCGTCTCGGGGACGTGGCCGTCGAGCAGCGGCTGCAAGAGCCCCACCGAGCCCTGGGCCCCGTAGTTCTCTTCTCCCAGCCACAGGTCCAGCCGCTCGAGCTTCGGCCACTTGGCCCGCAGCACGCTCTGGATCTCCTCGCTCGAGAGCCCCCCGGACTCGCGGATGAAGGTCCGCAGGTTGGGCAGGTCGATCTCCCCGAGCGTGCCGCCCTCGCCGGAGCGCAGGTGCAGGTGCTCGAGCGCGCGCAGCTTCGCCCAGAACGGCGAGAAGTCCCCGAACGCGGTCCAGGAGAGCTCGCAGTCCTCCGAGGTGTAGTCGTCGAAGCGCAGTTCCCGGATCGCCGAGGCGCGTGGCGACTCGCAGACCGCGCGTAGCGTCTGCGACCAGTCGTTGTCGCTCTCGAAGCTCGCGAGCCCGAAGCGCAGTCGCGTCAGGAAGCGGGCCACGGGCAGGGAGAGGAAGGTCCGGGTCAGCTCGGAGAGGTTCGTCGTGCTGTCGTAGCCCTTGCGCCTCAGACTCGCCCCGGCCAGGAAGCCGTGGCGGAAGAGCAGCTCGTGGACCTCGGTGCCGAGCTTCACGTCGAGGTCACCCAGGACCGCCTCGGCATTGGCCTCCAGCCAGGCCTGGGCCTCCACCGTCTTGCCGTTGAGGTGCAGCGCGGCGAGTTCGCCTCGCGGGTCGCCGTGCGTCTGCAGCCAGTCTGCGAACACGCTTGCGGGCGCGATGTCCGCCTCGGCGGCGCGCTCCACCGCGGCCTCCAGTTCCGGGTTCGAGGCCCCCGGGGCAAGGCCTTCCCTGACGGGAATCGGGAGATCGCGCAGGAGCTCTCGCTCGCGCTTGAAGTCCGTGCGGGCCTTCGTGACCTCTGCGTCGTAGGCCTGTCGCGCTGCCTCCTCGGTCGAGAAGCGGGTCCCCGACTGGTCGAAGACGCGGACCGTCTCGTCTGGCGCTGTCTCGTCCGCCTTGCCGGCCAGGATCCTGAGGCTGCGGCGATCGAGCGTCACCTCGCGGAAGAAGATCTCCGGCGGGCGCGGGTTCTCGAATCGCAGGGTCACCACCCGGCGGGTGCCAGGCGGAGGAGTGCCGGGCAGGTCCGGCTGGGCGGAGGGCGCAGACTTCTTGCTTCGGAAGAGGTCGAAGAATCCCATGGCCGCGCATCCTGGCACGGTGGTCGGGATGTCGGCGAGCGCATGGAATAATGGCGGCGTCGCTTCACGCGGAGGACGTCGATGGAGCATCGCACGGTGTTCGGGATTGCAGTCGGTCTCACCCTGATCGTCGCAGGCTGTAGCGGGACCTCGTCGGACCCGGACGCCCTCCGCACTGCGCTCACACAGTTCGAGACCTCGAGTGCCAAGACCGCGGATTCGCTGCTGGCGCTCTATGATGCTGGTGGCGGCGGAGATCGCCACCGCGTGGCGGTGAAACGCGCCCCGGGCGGG
>CAZAIE010000236.1:0-8607 GCA_964485035.1 uncultured Myxococcaceae bacterium
GGCCGCGGCCACGAGCGAGCTCCGGGCGATGGGCGCGGTGGCGGCCAGGTCCAGCGTCGCCACGGTCACCACGCCGAGCTGGGTCGCGCCGCTGGGACGCGCGAACTCGCGACAGGAATACCCGACCTCGGCCTCGCTCCCGTCCGGCAGGACGCGCTTCCCCTTCGGCAGCCAGTGCTCCAGCGGCTCGGCGCGGATGAGCTTCTCGTTGCGCTCGATCAGCTCGTCGTACGCCGCCGCGCGCAGCGCCCGGTCACCCTGGTTCGCGCCGCTGTGAAGGTAGAACTCGACTCCCGCAGGCCACTGGAATGGGGCGCGGGTCACCACGCGGACCGAGCTGCCGATGCGCCGCGACGAGAGGTAGGTCCCCGGCAGGTACTCCGAGCGGACCACTCGCGGCGCGGCCTCGTTGGTCAGGTCCACCACGGTGATCTTCACGGTGTTTCCGTACTTCTGCGCGCAGGAGACCGGGTCGAAGCAGGAAGGCTGGTCCAGGTACCACGGGTACTCTGCGAAGACCTCGGAGAAGACGACCGCACGCTGCTGTTCGTCCAGGAACAGCTCGCGCGGCACGCCTTCGATCTCCAGGGAGGAGAGGATCTGGAGTTGGTCCGCGGGCCAGCTCTGGGTCACGAACAGCTTCTGCCCCGAGAGCACCAGGATGCGCGTCCCGGTGTTCTTCATGAAGTCCGCCTCGTCCACGCCAGAGACCTGGAGGTTAGTCGTGGTGTAGGCGCTCGGGGCGGTCTTGTTGGTGGTGCTCGAGCCGTTGCCCGAGTACTCGGTAGCCAATGCGTCGCTGGCCCCCGGGGCCATCATCATCGTCTCGTCCTCGAGCTTCCCGAGCAGGGTCGCGCGCATGGCCAGCACGGCGCGGTCCTCGATGTACTGCTCGAGCCCGCTGCAGTCGTCGAAGCCCTGCACGACCACGTTCTGCTGCACGGCCTCGACCTCGGGCAGGCCCTGGTTGCAGGCGGCCAGGCTCAGGCAGGCAACGCCGGTGAGCAGTCCTCGGCGGGTTCGCATTTGTGTCCCCTCTCTCTTGGGCTGGGGGTACCGGTGCGGGTCCTGTGCCAGCGTGGCGTCACAGAAGGTGGATGTGGACTGGGTGGACCGGGTCGACTGGGTGGACCGGGTGGACTTGGGATAGCTGCCCGGGATTGCTTGGCTTTTTCTGGGGCTTCCGAGACGGGGAATGCCGGCGCTCAGCCTGCCTCTGGGAACACGATGACTGGTGCTGGAGGCGGCGGTGGGGCGCTGGTGTCGCGGTCCGGGGAGCCGCCCACGTCGAACAGGAAGCCGACGCCCAGCGTGAAGGCGCCTCGGTCGAAGAACCGGAACGGCGCCTCGTAGCTGAGCGCAAACCCGAGCTTTGCCCGCTTGCGTGTCATCACGCCCAGCGTGAAGCCCGCGGTGGGGACGGTCGCGGGCTTGTTCCCGGAGAGGACTCCGAAGGCGAAGCGCTCGAGGAAGTGGCCGCCCGCGAAGAGCTCCAGACTCTCGAACTGGTAACCGTACTTCACAGGGACCACGAGCCCCAGCTCGAAGTCGTTGCGGTCGTCGTCGATGAGGCTCGCCGCGAGGCCGAGTCCGGCGCTGACCACCTGCTTGCGCCCCGGGGCGATCTCGGAGCGCCAGAGCTCGACCTTGCCGTCGAGCAGCGCGCCCCACTTTGGTCCGCCGGCCTCGTAGGTGTAGGCCATCTGCGCCGAGAGCCCCAGGTCCACGCGGTCGTGCACGCCGACCCTGCCGGCCAGCCGCAGCTCTGGCGTGCTTCCGCCCACGGCGCACTTGTCGACGTCCGAGAAGCCGCAGTAGAGGCCGGTCGTGGCCTGCCCCGAGATGCGCACGGCGCCCTTGGGCACGGTCGAGGCGCTCTGGATGGGCAGCGTGGTCGCGCACGCAGAGCACGCCAGGAAGCCGAGCAGGCCCATCCGGTGTGCCGCACCGTGGAGAGACAGGGAGGTCATGGTCGCTCGGGGTTGCCGGTCAGGAAGGCTTCGACTGCTAGCACACAGGGTCGAGCCCAGCAAAGCCAGGTAGCCAGCGAGCGAAGAAGGAGGCTCAACTCTGCCCTGCGCGGCTTGCCTCTCGAAATCACTCCTGCATGCCAGCCCCCGTTTCCCAAGGCCGAGCAGGATCGGCCCTTTTCCCAAGGTGGGTTTCTCAACTTATTGAAATCACGGGTCTTCTCGGGAGAGGAATTCTTCACCCCCATCTCCCCGGCCGGGACGTCGCAGGCGACGCCCCTGCAGCCCCGGCTTGTCCCACAAGGTAGTCACTAGACACTCATGGACCCCAGAGGTATGACCCGGCCTTCGTTTCTTGGTCACCAAATACTTCAGGAGGGTGGGATGAGCCGGTTCCTTTCGAGTCTCTTGTGCGCAGCGCTGGTCGCGGGCTGTGGCGTGGGCGCGGTCGAGGACGAGAGTGCGCTGTTCGACGAGTCGCAGGACGAGCTGGCCTCGGAGCGCACGGCCAAGGCCTCGGGCCTGACCATCTGGATCGAGCGGGACATCGTCCCGGTGGAGAAGGACGGCGGCACGGCTTGGATGGTGCGCGGCCGCGCGAGCAAGGACCTCACCCGCGTCTTCCCGTTCATCTGCGACGACCAGCTCGGCGGCGCCGTGCTGACCGACCCGCGCCACTTCGAGATCACCTTCGACTGGCGTGACTTCGAGGTCGCGCTGTACCACACGCTCTACATCGCCTTCACCACCGTCGAGGGCCGCGACTACTACGCGACCTACACCGTGGCCCCGCGCGTCACCAACTTCAGCGGCCCCACCAACATCTGGGTGAAGGACTCGCTGGTCCCCCGCGGCAACGAGTGGGTGGGCGAGTTCACGACCAGCAAGGTCCCCACCACGGTCTCGGTCTACAACGACATCGACACCGACCCGGTGGTGACCGCCGTCTCCGCGACCCGCTGGAACTACGCGTGGCCGAACGTGACGCAGATGCTCAGCATGCCCATGGGCGGCGCGCCCCTCTTCTTCCGCGCCGAGTTCCCCAACGGCACCGTCGCCACCAAGCGGGCGCAGGTCGTCCTCTCGGTCCCGAAGGTGACGCTGTCGACGCAGGCCCCGTACTAGTCGCGGCCGCACGGCATGCAGTCCTGGGAGGCGCGCCCCACGGCGCGCCTCTCGTCTTTGGGTCTGTTACGGTCCGCACACCATGACCTGGACCTTCAAGCGCCCCCGCGCCGCAGCCCTCCGTCTCTGGCACTGGCTCAACGCCCTGGCGATCACCGGGCTGCTGGCCACGGTGCTGCTGCGCAAGACCTTCCTGAGCTGGAGGACGAACTCGGCGCTCATCCAGGAGAAGCTCCGGCTCGCGGGCACGACCATCACCCCTGACCTCGCCAAGGACCTCGCGGTGGGAATCCGCGCGCCGATGTGGAACTGGCACTACGTGCTGGGCTTTTCGCTCGCGGGGCTCCTGGTCCTGCGGCTGCTGAGTGCGCTGGCCTTCGAGCGCAACGCGGCCTTCCGGGCCCGGACCCTGCGCGAGGCGCTCTCCGCCCCGGCGGTCGACCGGCGTCCGGCGCTCCACTTCGCCCTGGTCAGGCTGAGTCACCTCGCCTTCTTCCTCGCCGCGGGGTTCATGGTCGCGACCGGCGCCCTGATGTACTTCAAGGCGGGTCTCGGGCTCGGCAAGGGCACCGTGGAGCAGATCAAGGAACTGCACGAGCCGCTGGTCTGGTTCTTCGCCGCGTTCGCCGCCGCGCACGTCGGAGGAGTGGTCGCTGCCGAGCTTCGCGGCGACCCGGGTCTCGTGTCCGAGATGATCCACGGAGGCAGGCCGGGGTCGACGCCGTGACCCCGCGCCGGGGGATCACGCTGCGCGGCCACTTCCTCGACGGCAACGGCAAGCCGGTGCGGGGCACCGTGGGCGCGCAGCGCGCAGAGATCATGGTCCACTCCGACACGGGGGAGGACGGCGCCTTCGTGCTCACCTCGCTGTCTCCGGGGAGCTGGATGGTCATGGGCTTCGGCCGGGGTGGCGCCAAGGCGAGTCAGAAGGTGGAGGTCAGCGAGCAGGCGGAGCAGGTGGTGGAGCTGCGGCCTGAGGCGCCCTGAGGCCTCGTCGGGTTTTCGGCGCACACGCGAGCCGCTACGGTTCAGTACTCCCAAGGTTGCAGCGAACGTTCACTCCAGGAGGAGACGGCGTGCCCACCGTTCCCGAGCAGGTTGACGCAGTCCGGTACCCGCGCCTGGCCCGGTACCTGGGAGCGCTTCCGCAGGGCTTCGCGTCGTACCCGGAGTGCCAGATCAAGGGCTTCTACTTCCGGGAGAGCTGGGCGGCCCTCAATGCGCCCACCCTCGGCGCGGCGTGGCCGGAGCCGCTGCGCAAGCTCATCGCCTCGCCGCCCTCGAACTCGCAGTTCATGCCCGAGGTGCTGTTCTGCAGCTATCGCCTCGCGGTCGCCGACGAGCAGCGCCTGAGCCAGGCCGCCTACGAGACGTGGGTGCTGGGGAACAGCCGTCGCATCTACCGCAACTTCCTGGGCAAGCTGATCATGGCGTTCGCCTCGAAGCAGATGCTGCTCGACGCCGCCGGCTCGCGCTGGGCGATGATCCACCGGGGCAGCACCTTCGCAGCGAAGTACCTGGGCAACGGGACCTACGAGGGCCGGCTCGACTTCCCTGCGCACCTGTTCGACGAGCCCATCCTGCGCGGCCTGGGCGGGGTGATGCAGGCCGCGTTCGAGCTGGTGGAGAAGCCGGGCTTCGTCTTGAAGCTCATGGAGTTCGAGCCCACCTGGGCCCGATACGAGACCCACAGCGCGCCGCCCTGAGTCGATCGCAGTCCGGTCAGACAGATCCCGATCGCAGCACCCGACGGCTGCCGGCGGCTGAAGCCGCGCCTGTGTGTACGAAGCCCGCCCTTCGGCGGGCTATTCCTTGGGTGCGCCACCCAGCTCCGGGAGCACCAGGCGCAACTCCTCGGTTTCACTGGGGACCTTCAGGGGAACCGTCACGGTCCGACGGCCTTCCTGGTGCGCCTCGAGCAGCACCTGGACGTTGCGGTGCTCGGGGACCACGCCATCCTTCATCCAGCACTCGGCGGCGACGGCGAGGCCCACGGCGAGACCGACCGCACCGAGGAGCGCCATGCCCTGCCAGCCGGACTCGAGCTTGTCGTTGCGGTGGGTCGTCGCGTAGGCGAGCCCGAAGCCGGCGCCCGCGCCGAGCGCCGCGGTGCCCAGCGGCGTGAGCCACACCCAGTTGCTGCAGCGGTACGCCTGGTAGTCCCGCTGGTACTCGACTGGGGCCGCGCCCAGCTCCTTGCGGCCCACCTCGTCGAGGACGGCGACGCTCGCCCCGGCAGGCTCGGAGACGACCCGCACCTTCTGCGTGGCAGTGCCGAGGGAGGCGCACCCGGTGGTCAGGGACAGCGCAAGGGTGAGGGCGAGGGTTCTCATGCGGACTCCGGAGCGGGCCAGGGGCCCTGTCATAGGTCGAATGGTGCCCCGCTGGCGAGCGCGGCGTGGGGTAACGGCTTTGCCGGGTCGCGGTTCTTCATGGCATGTCCTGGACCATGCTCCCGCTCGTGCTCGCCGTCGCGCTCGCCGCCTCTCCCGCAAGGCCCACCCCCTTGGAGGTGCCGGCTGCGCTCGGAGCGATCACTGCGCCGCCGGAGCCCTCGGGGCTGGCGTGGAGCCCGGCGCTCACGCACTACCTGGTCGTCGTGGACGACACCGGGCTCGAGGCGCTGGGCAACCGGCACGCGCCGCTTGTGCTCGCGCTGTCGGCGGCCGGCCGCTTCGACGACGCCCCGGTGCCGATCCGCGGAATCGAGGAGCTGAACGACGCCGAGTCGATCTGCCCGGGCCCGGAGGGGACGTTCTTCCTGGTCACGTCGCACTCGGCGAACAAGAAGGGCAAGACGCCACCCGCGCGCCGCCAGCTCCTGCACCTCGCGCTGGATGGCCGCGCCCTGAAGGTCCTGGCGAAGCTCGATCTGACGCGCGACGTGGAGGGCCCGGGGCTCTTGGGAGCCGCCGGGATCGCCGGGCCGCTCGACCTGGAGGCGGTGGGGTTCCACGACGGCCGGCTGCTGCTCGGGCTGAAGTCGCCGCTCTCGGCGTCGGGGGCGGCGACGCTCCTGGCGATCGACCGGCCGCTGGAGGCCTTGAAGCGCGGCCGGGTGCTGGCGAGCGAGCTGCGGGTGGCACTGCAGCCGCGGCTGTGCGTCGAGACCAAGGCCGGACCAGTGTGCCAGGGCATCACCGACCTGGTGTTCCAGGCCGATGGCTCGCTGGTGCTGGCGGCGAACGCACCGAAGGCCGGTCCTCCTGACGGGGGTGGCGCGCTCTGGCTCCTGCGAGCGCCGTTCGGACCGAAGCAGTCGACGCCCGAGCTGCTCCGCCGGTTCGAGGGGCTCAAGCCCGAGGGACTGGCGCCGGCGGCGGATGGACGCGGCTTGCGGGTGGTCTTCGATCGCGGTGCGGACGCGCCGAGTTGGGGGCTGGTGCCCTGATGCGAACGACGGTTTGCACATCCCGCCGGGGTCCCGGGTCAGCACAGGCAACAACCTGCTGACCTGGAGGAATCGATGAAGTCCCTGACCCTTTCGCTGTCCGCCGTGGTGCTCGCGCTCGCCTTCGCTGCCTGTGGGGACGGCGTGAACAGCGACCCGAACAACAACAACAACAACTCGTTCAACGCCAGCCTGCCCTGCAGCACCGCCAACAAGTGTCCGTCTGGGCAGTTCTGCTTCAACGGCATCTGCGCCGTCGGCTGCAACTCGAACAAGGACTGCGCCGACGACGAGTTCTGCGACGACTTCTGGCGCGAGTGCCACAGCAAGGTCGTGAAGTCCTGCCCCACCACTGCGTGCCCCGCGACGCAGTCCTGCGTGAACGGCCTGTGCACCAGCAAGGAGCCGGCGCCGATGCCCAGCCAGTGCGACCCCAAGCAGGTCTTCTCCGGCGTCGACGGCTGTGAGCAGAGCGCGGTGTGTCTGCAGCCCGACGAGAACGAGAAGGCGAAGTGCTACTCCTTCCCCGCGTGCGGCGAGGGCGGCAGCTGCCCGGTGGGCGCCACCGGCGCGGTGTGCAACGACCCGGCGACGATGCTCACCAAGAAGGGCCGCATCTGCCTGCCCGAGCTCTGCAAGACCGCGGCGAACTGCCCCTCGAACTGGTTCTGTGTCCGCATGGCCAGCAACGACGTGGTGGGCATCTGCGAGAACGGCGCGATGGGCAGCATGTGCTCGAAGGACGAGGAGTGCCTCAGCCCGCTGAAGTGCCAGGGCGCGATGCCCGGCATGCCCGGCATGTGCATCAACAGCGGTTTCTGAGCTGCCGCAACTGGCCGTGAAAAACGAAGCCCCCGGCGATCGCTCGCCGGGGGCTTCTGTTCGTGCGCGAGGCTCGTTCGGCTAGTCCGGCCAAGGCGGGACGGACTTCTCCTCGCCGACCTTCATGCCGCCCAGGTGCTGCAGCACCTCGCGGTAGTTCGGGTGCGTGGGCGGGTAGGTCATCTGGCCGTCGCCGACCATGCCGCCGGGGCCCGTGGCCCGCAAGTGCATCACAATCGTCCCGTCGGGGAGCATCTTCGCGCTGCCAATGGAGGCTGGGAGCTTGTCGGTCATGTCGTCACCCTAGCGGTTGGCCAGCTGCGCTTCCATCTGCTGCCAGTAGGCGTACATCCCCGGCAGGTCGCGCTGCAGGGTGGGGTCGCGGCCGAAGTAGCGGGCGAAGGTCTCGGCGAAGGCCTCGTTGGGGCCGGCGTCGCCCTCCTGGAGGAGGTAGGTCTCGTTCTGCACCTGGAGGCGCGGCACGTCGGCCTGATAGGCGCGGCGGAAGGCGTCGCTCTTGGAGTCGATGCCCGCGCCCAGCGACTCGTGGTCGTCGAGGCCGTGGCCCAGCTCGTGGAAGGTGAGGTTGAACGACCCGTGGCGGTTGGAGATGGCGCGCTGGCCATTGGCGTCCTGGGTCGCGACCACCACCTCGCCGCTGGACGGGTTGTAGAGCCCGGGCACCTGGTCCCAGGTCGCGCCGGGGGGCCAGCCGCGGGGACGCACGCCCTTGAGCTCGGTGAGGTAGTCGGTCACCGTCTCGCGGCAGGCCACGACGCGGACGTTGGTGCGCTGCGCCGCCTCGAGCACGCCGGCGGGCAGCGTCTGCATCGCCTGTGCGACGACCTCGGTGTCCGCCGCGGTCGCGGTGCCGCCCGCGCGGACCAGCCTCCGCGCCGCCTCGAGCCGCGGATCCGGCTGGGTCGTCGTCGGGGTTGTGGTGGTCGGCGTGGTGGTCGTCGGCGTCTGGGGCTTCGGCGTCGTCGTCGTGGTGGTCGTCTGCGGCGTCGTGGTGGTCTGCGGCGTAGTCGTCGTGGTGGTGGTCTGGGGCTTGTCGAAGCTGTCGGAGGGCTTCGAGCTGCCGCGCAGGGCCTCCCAGGTCTTGGGCCCGACGATGCCGTCGGCCTTGAGGCCGTTGGAGCGCTGGAAGGCGATGACCGCCGCCTGGGTCCGCGGACCGAACGAGCCGTCCGGGTTCAGGATGGCGCCCTTGGCGACCAGCAGGCGCTGCAGCGAGGCGACGCTCTCGCCCTTGGCGCCCAGGCGCAGGGAGGGGCTCGAGGTCGAAGTGGAGGGAGG
>CAZAIE010000237.1:0-8594 GCA_964485035.1 uncultured Myxococcaceae bacterium
GTCGAGCTCGTGCTTGCCCTGTCCGAGCTCGACCGAGACGCGTGCGCGCTCGCCGCTGGCGCTCAGCAGCGTCGCCTTCACCGGGCTGGTCCGGCCCTTCTCGCGGCGCGGGTAGATGCTGGCGTCGCCAGAGATGATCATCAGCGCCGGGTCCGCCGAGAGCGTGCCGCCGCTCGCCTCGCTGGCCTTCTTGGCGATCTGCGTCAGCTCGGCGCGCGTCTTCTCGCAGAGCAGGCCCAGCGCCTTGGAGCCGTCGGAGCGGGAGAGCGCCTCGTGGTACTGCTCGGCGACCGCGGCGGGGCCGTGGCAGGCCGCGGTGAGCAGCGCGAGCGGGGCGAGGTGTCGGAGTCGGAGTGGGTTCACGCTAGTCCTCATGGACGTGGACGCGGTTGCGCCCGCCCTCTTTGGCCTTGTACAGCGCAGCGTCCGCGGCGCGCAGCAGCGCCTCGGGGTCGGCGATTCCCGGGACGGGGTAGGTGGACATTCCCACCGAGACGGTCATGTGGAGCGCCTGCCCCTCGTAGTCGAAGGCCAGGTTGCTCACGCTCGCCCGCAGCCGCTCCGCGACCAGCCGCCCGTCCTGCGGCGAGGTCTCGGGCAGCACCGCGACGAACTCCTCCCCGCCGAAGCGGGCGAGCAGGTCCACGTCGCGCAGGGTGCGGCGCATCGCCAGCGCCAGCTCCTTCAGTGCGCGGTCGCCGGCCTGGTGGCTGTAGGTGTCGTTGATCTTCTTGAAGTGGTCGATGTCGAGCATCAGGCAGGCCAGCGCCACGCGGTAGCGCTGGGAGCGGGCGAACTCGACGTAGAACCGCTCCTCGAAGTAGCGCCGGTTGTAGAGCCCGGTGAGCGGGTCCACCCGGGCGAGCTGCTCCAGCTCCAGGCTCTTCTTCTCCAGGTCCCGGTTCATGCGGTCGAGGTCGCGGCACTTGCACGCCAGCTCGTCCTGCAGCGCCTTCAGCCGCAGCATGCTGCGCACCCGCGCCCGCAGCTCCTGCATGTCCACCGGCTTGGTGAGGTAGTCGTCGGCGCCCAGCTCCAGCCCCTCGACCTTGCCGGTGCTGCGCGCGGTCATGAGGATGACGGGCACGAACCCGAAGGCCCCGTCGGTCTGGTTCGCCTTGACGATGCGGCAGACCTCGACCCCCGAGAGCCCCGGCATCTCCACGTCGAGCAGGATGAGGTCGGGGCGGAAGTCGCGGATGCGCACCAGGGCACCGGCGCCGTTCGCGGCCTCGGCGAACTCGTAGCCCTCGGAGGCGAGCCCCTCGCGCACCAGCGTGAGCGCCGCGTGATCGTCGTCGGCGATGAGCACGCGCCGTCCCGCGAAGGCGTTGGGCCGGAGCCAGCGCCTGGGGGAGGAGGCCGGCAGGCTGTCGTCGGGGCCGTTCACCTCCGGCATCTTCACCGAAGGCCCCGGGAAGCTCAAGGCGCGAAACCCCTGAATTGACAGCCCTTCGGGCCCGTCCCTACCATCACGCCGCTCCACTTCCAGTGAGGTCGAACAATGTCCCGCGCCCTTGCCTGTGTGCTGCTCCTCGTCCCCGCTCTGGCGTTCGCGCAGGAGTCCAAGAAGTTCAACCAGAAGGATTTGGAGAAGGAGTTCGCGCCCATCCCGGTGTACGTGGTGAAGGGGGCGGTCATCGACAACGAGGTGGTGGTCAGCAAGGAGGCCGCCCGGGACTTCGTCCAGGCGGTCTACGTGCTCAAGGTCGACGTGAAGAAGGCGGTCGACTTCTATAAGGGAAAGCTCGGGATCGACCCCAAGGCCGAGGGGGAACAGGAGCTGGGGACGATGAAGTACACCTTCGCCCCCAAGATTCCGAAGGGCGAGACCCGGGTCTTCAAGGTCGTCGTCGCTCCCACCGACAGCCAGCACGCTACGGTGATCACGCTGATGCACCGCAAGGTCACCGCGGACGACGACGTGGAAGAGGAGTAGCGCCTCACAGCCGTTGGTAGACGAAGAGCGTGTCGGACGCCGCCAGCACCTGCCTCCACGAGCGGTTCCTCCAGGTGAGCTCGGGCGCGCCGACCGGGACCCCGGCCTTCTCCAGCGCCCCGCCGCGCGCGGCGAAGAGCCAGCCCGGCTCCGGGAGCTCGCGCAGCTGCTTCTCGAAGTTCTCCCAGCGCCGCCGGGCCAGCCGGTTCTCGGGCAGCCCGGTGAAGAACCCCACGTTGATGTCGGTGTACTCCGGCGCCTCGTCGAGGATGACCAGGCCGTCACCGGTCGCCGAGCGCCCGAGGAACCGCGCGACCTGCATCTGGTCCACCGGCATCGTGGACAGCGGCGCGATGGGGCGCAGGGTGTCCTCCCGCGGGCCGGTCTTCCAGGCGGTGAACCAGCCGAGCCAGAGGACGAAGCCCACCGCGGTCGCGGCCGTCACCCCGGCCAGCGCGCGCCGGGAGGTGGGACCGAGCCGGCCGCAGAGCCAGTCGAAGCCGTCGTCGACGTAGAAGAGCGCGAGGGCGGCCGGCACCATGAAGAAGCGCGCCAGCGGGACGAAGTTCAGGAGCACCGCGCCCTTGAACGCGTAGAGCGCGACCGGAGCCAGGGCCAACAGCGCCAGCGTCCTCTGCCGCCGCTGGACCAGGGCGCGGGTGACGCCGGCCAGCGCGAAGAGGCCCACGAAGAGCGAGCAGGTGACGAGCATCGTCCCGGGCCAGAAGAGCGCGGACGAGAGCCGCTGCAGGGGCTCTCCGAGCCAGGCCACGCCGTCCTGCACCCAGCGCGTGTGGTAGGCGTCGATGTAGTGCAGGGCGAAGAGCGGGTCGCCGCTGGCCTTCTCGCTCTCGTGCATCCACCAGAGCGGGTAGGGGGCGCAGAGCCCGAGGAAGAGCGCGGCCCGGACCAGCGACGCCAGCCGGTCGGTCCCGCGCAGGGCGATGGCCGCCCCCAGCAGCGGCGCGTACATCCAGGCGTCGTAGCGCAGCGCGCAGCAGAGGTTGCACAGGAGGGCCGAGACGGCGAGCGGGGCGAACCGGTCCTCGTCGAGCCCGCGCAGCAGGTGGTCGACCGCGAAGAGGAACAGGGTGAGGAACACCGCCTCGCTGGCCGCGGTGGTCGAGGCCTGGACGTGCAGGCCCCAGGCGGCCATCGAGAGCCCGGCGACGACTGCGGCCCGGCGCGAGAAGACGCGCCGCCCGATGCGGTAGACCGGGACGACGACGAGCAGGCCCAGGAGCAGGCTGACCAGCCGCGTGGCGTGCTCTCGGGAGGGCCAGGCCTTGAGCGCCGCGCCCATGGCGTAGAAGTGGAGCGGGCCGAACTGGTAGACGCCGTCCTGGAACGAGCGGTAGAGCCGCGGCTCGTTCGCCCAGCGCTCGGCGAGCTCCGCGCGGACCACGGCGTCGCCGTAGAGGTTCTCCGCGTAGGGGAACACCGGGAGCCGGAAGAGCGCGAAGGCGGCGAGGAGGGCGCCCAGGAGCAGCCAGTCGCGGCGCTGAAAGCCCGCGGTGCGCGGAGCCGGCTCTGGCTGCGGGGCGGTCATCGGCGCGGGAGGATAGTCGCCGGACTCCCGAATGCAAGGCGCGACGAAAGCTGGTAGCACTGCGCTCCTGCGAGGACGGACCGTGGCGGCGCTCGAGGCACACGACCTGGTGAAGGACTTCAAGCTCGCGCGCTCCTGGCGCGAGCTGCTCCGCGCCCCGTTCACCTCCAAGAAGAAGCGCGCCCTGGACGGCCTCTCGCTCACGCTCAACGAAGGCGAGCGGCTCGCGCTGGTCGGGCCCAATGGCGCGGGCAAGACCACGCTCGCCCGCATCGCCTGCGGCGTGGTCCTGCCGGACTCCGGCTCGGCCCAAGTGTGCGGGGCAGAGGTCGGCCGCGGGCACCGCTGGCGCGCCCAGGTGGGCTTCGCGCGGCCGGACGACCCGGTGCTGCACCAGCGCCTGAACCCGCTCGAGTGCCTGCGCTTCCACGGCGCCCTCTACGGCCGGGGGCAGGACAAGAAGAGCTGCCTCTCGGCGCTGGAGCGGGTCGAGGGCGGCAAGCTCGCGACCCAGCGCATCCAGACGCTCTCCGGCGGCGAGAAGGCCAAGGTCTCGCTCGCCAAGGCGCTGCTGCATGAGCCCCGCCTGCTCATCCTCGACGAGATCTCCCGGGTGCTGGACCCCGGGGTCGCCGCCCGCACCCGGTCGCTGCTGGCCGAGTTCGCCCGGGCGGGCGGTGCGGTCCTGCTCATCACCCACGATCTCACCGAGGCGGCCGCGTGCGACCGGGTCGCGGTGGTGGAGGGCGGCAGGGTGGTGGCGCTGGGCACCTGGAGCGAGGTCGAGCCGAAGGCGAAGGAGGTCTTCCGGCTGTGAGGCGCGTGCTCCAGCTCGTCGCCGCCTTCCTCCGGCGCGACGCCATCGTCGACTTCTCCTACCGGGGCAGCTTCGTCTTCACCGTCGCCGGCGCGCTCTTCTCGCTGTGGAGCCTCTTCTTCCTGGGCGAGTTCCTGGGAGGGGCCTCGCCGCTCCTGCAGCGCTTCGGGGGCGACTACTTCCACTTCGCGCTGGTGGGCGTCGCGGTCACCGTCCCGCTGCGCGCCGGGATGGCCAGCGTGTCCCGCCGCGTGCGCGAGCTGCAGCTCATGGGCGGCCTGGAGACGCTGGCCAGCGCCCCCGTCCCGCCCTTCGGCTCGGTGCTGCTGCTCGCGCTCTACCCCCAGTTGTCGTCGGTGCTGCGCGGCGCCGCGCTGTTCTTCTTGGGCATCGCGGTCTTCGGCGCCCGGTTTCCCGAGGCCTCGGCCACGGGCGCCCTCTGCGCGCTCGCGCTCGGCGTCGTCGCCTACCTCGCCTTCGGCATTCTCTCCGCGTCCTTCGTCATCGTCTTCAAGCGCGGCGACCCGGTGGCCTGGGCGGTCGACGCCCTCACCTTCCTGGTCTCGGGCATCTTCTACCCGGTCGAGGTCCTCCCGGCGATCCTCCACCCCATCGCGCGGCTGGTCCCCGCGACCCATGCGCTGCAGGCCCTGCGCCGCAGCCTGCTGCACGGGGCCGGCCCCGCCGAACTCGGCGCCGAGCTCGGGGCGCTCGCGCTCTTCGCCGCCGTGCTCCTGCCGGTGTCCGCGGTGGTCTTGCGGCTGGCGCTGCGCAAGGCCGCGAGGGACGGCTCGCTGGGCCAGGCCTGAGCGCGGCCCGCACCGGAATTCCAGCGTCGGCTACCGTACTTGCGCCTCGCCTTCCGGTGTCGTCGCTGGCCACTGCGGGTTGCCGCGGCTGATCGGCGGCTCCTATAATCCGTCAGTCGATTCGCCCGCGACCGAGCTCGCGTGCGGCGACTCCAACGCGAGCGGGGCGGCGGCGGCGGACAGGTCCCTTCCAAACGGGAACGCAGGGCGCGGGGGAGCGGTTTTCTTTCCAGTCAGGGCGGGGCAGCGAGGTGGGTCCCGTCCACAGTGGCTCTATGGCAACGCACGACAGAGAGGACGAACCGATGGCAAACGACTCGTTGGTCGCCAAGATCGCTGCGATGCAGGACCTCGACCAGTACCAGGAGCAGAACTGGGAGGGGAGCTTCGAGGACTACCTGAAGATCGTCCGGGAGAACCCCCGCGTCACGCGCACCGCCTTCCAGCGCGTGTACGACATGATCCTCTCGCACGGGAAGACCGAGTACATCGACAACAAGAAGCGCCTCACCCGCTACCACTTCTTCTCCGACGAGAAGTTCGGCGGCAAGGACGCCATCTTCGGCCTCGACGTCCCGCTGATGAAGCTGGTCAACGTCTTCAAGAGCGCCGCCCAGCAGTACGGCACCGAGAAGCGCGTGCTCCTGCTCCACGGCCCGGTCGGCTCGTCCAAGTCCACCATCGCCCGCCTGCTCAAGAAGGGCCTGGAGGAGTACAGCAAGACCTCCGAGGGCGCGCTCTACACGTTCTCGTGGGTGCTGCCGAAGAAGGGCCAGGCCGAGCCGGAGCTCATGCCCTGCCCGATGCACGAGGAGCCCCTCAACCTCATCCCGCTGGACTGGCGCGAGAAGGTGCTCAAGGAACTCGCGCCCGCGGGCTCGAACCACGAGATCCCGCTGGGCGGCGAGCTCTGCCCCGCCTGCCGCTACGTGATGCGCGAGCGGATGCTGGAGTGCAAGGGCGACCTGGGCAAGGTGCTCGAGGGCATCCGGGTGAAGCGCCTCATCCTCGCCGAGAAGGACCGCGTCGGCATCGGCACCTTCCAGCCCAAGGACGAGAAGAACCAGGACTCCACCGAGCTCACCGGCGACATCAACTACCGCAAGATCGCCGAGTACGGCTCCGACTCCGACCCGCGCGCCTTCAACTTCGACGGCGAGTTCAACATCTCTAACCGCGGCATCATCGAGTTCGTCGAGGTGCTCAAGCTGGACGTCGCCTTCCTCTACGACCTCCTGGGCGCCTCGCAGGAGCACAAGATCAAGCCGAAGAAGTTCCCGCAGACCGACATCGACGAGGTCATCATCGGGCACACCAACGAGCCCGAGTACAAGAAGCTCCAGAACAACGAGTTCATGGAGGCCCTGCGCGACCGCACCGTGAAGATCGACATCCCCTACATCACCAAGCTCAGCGAGGAGGTGAAGATCTACGAGAAGGACTTCAACTCCCGGCGCATCCGCGGCAAGCACATCGCCCCGCACACGCTGGAGATGGCCGCGATGTGGGCCTGCCTCACGCGGCTCGAGGAGCCCAAGAAGCACAACCTCACCGTGCTGCAGAAGCTCAAGCTCTACAACGGCAAGACGCTCCCCAGCTTCACCGAGGACAACATCAAGGAGCTGCGCAAGGAGGCGCTGCGCGAGGGCATGGAGGGCATCAGCCCCCGCTACGTGCAGGACAAGATCTCCAACGCGCTGGTCTCCGACAAGGGCGAGGGCTGCGTCAACCCGTTCATGGTCCTCAACGAGCTCGAGGCCGGCCTCAAGACCCACTCGCTCATCTCCAGCGAGGAGATCCGCAAGCGCTACCGCGAGCTGCTCACGGTGGTGAAGGCCGAGTACGAGGACGTGGTGAAGAACGAGGTGCAGCGCGCCATCAGCGCCGACGAGGACGCCATCGGCAAGCTGTGCGGCAACTACATCGACAACATCAAGGCCTACACCCAGAAGGAGAAGGTCCGGAACAAGTACACCGGCCAGTACGAGGAGCCCGACGAGCGGCTGATGCGCGCCATCGAGGAGAAGATCGACATCCCCGACAGCCGCAAGGACGACTTCCGCCGCGAGATCATGAACTACATCGGGGCCCTGGCCGTCGAAGGCAAGACGTTCAACTACCGGACCAACGAGCGCCTCCACAAGGCGCTGGAGCTGAAGCTCTTCGAGGACCAGAAGGACAGCATCAAGCTGAAGAGCCTGGTCAGCTCCGTCGTCGACAAGGACACGCAGGAGAAGATCGACGTGGTGAAGGACCGGATGATCAAGAACTACGGCTACTGCGAGATCTGCTCCACCGACGTCCTGAACTTCGTCGCCAGCATCTTCGCCCGCGGCGACGCCAAGGACTGAGCCCGCCGGGGGGTGCGCCGGGCCGCCTGCACCACCAGGCGGCCCCTGAACACGAGGTCGAACGCCGATGTCGTCCCGCCTGCTCGCTGCTGCTCTCGTCGCGCTCCTGCTCGCGCCTGCCTCCTCTCGCGCCGAGGAGTTCGTCATCCCCGTGGACCCCTGCTCGAAGTACTCCTGCCGCGAGCTCACCAAGGAGGAGCAGGCGAAGCTGGGCCGGGTGATGAGCAAGCTGATGAACGGCCTGCCCACCCCCGAGACCGAGCGCTACGAGCAGACCGGCCTCAAGTCAATGCAGGGCCAGGGCGCGGTGATGGTGACCGACCCCATGTGGCAGGCGGCCAGCTTCCCCGCAAACATCGTCGACACCATGGCGCTGGGCTTCGGCAAGGACGGGGCCTTCCCGCGCTCGTTCATGGTCATCTACTCGTACGCGCTCAAGGACCAGGGCACCCGCGAGAAGCTGGGGCTCAAGCAGGGCTTCCACAAGACCGCCGAGGGCGAGATGGAGGTCTTCGACCTGCGCATCGAGGCCTCGGCGTGGCCGGTGGCCGCCCCGGTCGACCGTGGCTCGGTCCCGGTCGGCGGCAAGGGCACCGACATCTTCGAGCGGCGCCTGTTCGGCGAGGAGCAGGGCACCTCGCGCGTCTCGGTCATCGTCGGGCCCAAGGCGAACGACAAGGACACCCCCGAGGGCGTCCCTCCCGACCGCCTCGCGCCGGTGAAGGCCGTGAAGATCGTCCTGCAAGGCCCGCGCAGCGACGTCATCGCCCTGGCCAAGAAGATCAACCGCGCGGCGCTGAAGGGGCTCATCGGCCCCATCGACAAGGTCATCGCGAACTAGGACCACCCGGTGCGAGCGGACCGAGGCTGCCGATGTCACTGAAGATCAAGCAGGACCACAACCGCTTCAAACAGATCGTGCGGGGCCGCATCAAGGGCAACCTGCGCAAGTACCTGCAGAAGGGGGAGATGATCGGCAAGAAGGGGAAGGACCAGATCACCATCCCCCTGCCGACCATCGACATCCCGCACTTCCGCTTCGGTCACAAGGACCAGGGGGGCGTGGGCCAGGGCGACGGCGAGCCCGGCACCGTGCTCGCGCCTGGCAACGTGCAGCCGGGGCCGGGGC
>CAZAIE010000238.1:0-8592 GCA_964485035.1 uncultured Myxococcaceae bacterium
GGAATCCCTGAGGACGAGTGCCTCACCGAGGCCTCGACCTGTCAAAGTCGGGCTGAAGGGTGCGCGCCTTCGCCGGAACATGACGATGGCGCTGCTCGAAGAGCTGTCGGGAGTGAACCGGCGGACGCTCTCGGAGGCGGAGCGAGGCAACCCGCGGACGAGCGTGGGCGTGTACGTCGCGTACCTCCGGGCGCTGGGGCTTGGCGAGCAGCTGGAGGACGTGGCGACGGCTGGGCGCGACCTCGACGAGGTCTCGGTAGAGACGAGCCGCAAGCGGGCTCGGGCGGGTGGGACGAAGACCTGAACCACTGTCCCCCCTTGAAAGAGAAGCAGGCGACGGACCGCCCCGCGGCCCCTACCGATCGCTTCGCAGAGGTTGCTTCAGCTGCCGGTTCTCTCGACCACCGCCCAGTTCCTCATCACTTCGTGGCTGCTCGCTGTTCGGCATTGGCCACGGAGCCTGGGGCAGCGCTCACTTCCCGGCCGTCCCTCCGGTGCTGCCGACCGCGTCGCGCACCTCCACCCGCACCTCGTCGCTGGTCGCGAGGATCTCCGGGGCGTACATCGCCTGGACCTGCGTCGGCAGGCCGTGGAACCGTCCGGGGACCTCCGCCCGCAGCTCGTAGGCCATTGAGTAGGTGCCTGGCTTGAGCGCCCGAGCGAAGTACGCCACCCGATCCGGCCGCAGCTCCGCGTGGGTGCACGCCCAGTTGCAGAACTCCGTGCCGCTGCGCTGGCTCACGGTCACGAGGCCCGCCGGCCGCTTGTCTTCGATGATCACGTACTCCATCGGCTTGAGGACCTTGACCTGCAGCTCGACCCGCACGCGCTCTCCCGCCTCGAGCGCCATGCCGTACTCCATGGGCGCCGCGCCCTGCTCCGCCCCGGGACGCCCGAGGATGGTGTAGCTGCGCCGGACTTCCACTGCGGGTGAGGGACGGCCCTTTGCGTTCTCGTCCACGTCGACCACGTCGAAGAGCGCAGCCCAGTGCCCGTCCTGCGCACCGCGGTGCTCCACCTCGACCCGGTTCCGCCCCTTCTTGAAGGCCGTGTCGGGCAGCACCAGCGTCTTCGCCTCAGCGCCGCCGGACTTGTACGCCGCCTGCATGGCGACCTTGCCGTTCACGAGGACCTTCACGCTCCCGTCTGCGAGCCGGCCGCGGGCCATCATCGCGAGGTCCGAGAGCGCGTAGATGGCGAAGGCGGTGTCCTGCGTGCTCGCCCACCGGTCGCCCTTGCGGCGCAGGACGAGGAAGTCCGTCAGCGTCTTCACCCGCGGGTCCTGCGGATCGCTGCGGCCGAAGGCCATCAGCGTCAGCGCGACCAGCTCGACTCCGGCGCAGCTGTCCCAGACCTCGTCCACCCGCCCCTTCTCCAGCGCCAGGCGCAGGACCTCCACCAGCGGCTCCAGCCCCGCGAGCGCGGCCTTGCCCCGCGGGTCCTTCGCCGAGAGCAGCGCCAGCGCCGTGAACGCCTTCTCCCGCTCCTTCATCTCGCCCTGTCGCGCCACCGCGTGGTCGAGCAGCTTCTTCGAGGCCTCGCCCGAGGACGCCATCGCGAAGGCCGCGTAGCCGTACCAGTCGGCGGACTGCGCCTGATCGGCCGCGCGCTGCAGCCAGCCGCGTCCCCGTTCGAGCACCGCCGGGTCCACCTTCACGCCGGCGGAGCGCGCGAGCCCCAGACCGTAGACGACGTACGCCGTCATCCGCGGGTCGGTCTCGTCCTTCTCCCACCAGCCCCAGCCGCCGTCCGCGTGCTGGAAGCCGTAGAGCCGCTTGAGCCCTGCGTCGACCATGGCGTCCAGGTCCTTGGGCACGCGTGCCGAGGGCACCCCGAGACCGTGCACGACGCGCGCAGCCGCAACTGCCGGGACGAACCGCGAGAGGGTCTGCTCGACGCAGCCGTACGGGAAGTCGGCGAGGTATGGGAGCGCGTCGAGCATCACCCCCAGCAGGCTGGGCGAGAGCGTGAGCGCGAGCTGGGTCCCGCGGGGGTTGCGCTTCTCGGGCAGCTCGACGTCGAACCCGAACCTCTCCTGGAGCTTGCCGGTGAAGGCGGTCCGGACCGGTGCGCCGTGGAGCACGGCCGGCAGCGTCCACTCCATCGCGTCACCCGCGGCCCCCGCGCGCGCGATCGCCCGGATCCGCTGCGTCCCGATCGCCGCGACCCGGAAGCGGGCATCGACCCGGAGGTCGCGGTTGGGCTGCACGGTCACGGTCCGGCGGGCAGGTCCAATCGGCTCGAGCCCGGGAGCGTCGAGAGCGACCTCGACCTGGGTCGGACGCGCGAGACGACTGGACACGATGGCCGAGAGGACGACCTCGTCCCGCTCGGTGAAGAAGCGCGGAGCCTGCAGCCGGACCATCACCGGCTGCTCGGTGCGCACGCTCGTCGAGCCCACGCCCAGGTGGCCCGCCGCCGTGACCGCGTACGCCGTGAGCTTCCAGCGGGTGAGCGAGTCGCTGAAGCGGGCCGTCGGTCGCACGGAGCCGCCCAGGCTCCCCGCGAGCGCAGGGCTCCAGCCCGCCGAGGACGAGAAGCGCGAGCGGACCCGGATCGGCGGAGGAGCAGCTGAGCCCTGGGGGCCTGCCGCCACCGACAGCGCGGGCCGGGCCATGGACGGAGCGGCGTCCTTCCGCTTGTCTTCCGCCCGCTCCGCGCGCTCCGCCGTCGCCGCCTTGGCCGCCCCGTGCCCGGCTCCGCCCATGCCGCCGCTGGCCCCGAGCGACCCCACGCCCGAGACGCCACGCATCGGCGCGTTGGCCTCCAGGTACGCCGGCCGGTCCAGCCCGGAGTCGACCGGGGGCTTGGGCTCGGGCGGAAGCGGCCGGAACGCCATGTTGCCGAGGCTCGACTCGGTGAGCACGCGGTTGCCCTCGCCGCTGCGTGCGAAGAAGGTCACGAGGTCGGTCTTCTCGGGCGCGATGGCGAAGAGCGACTCGTCGACGGCGCTGAATGCCACCTCGGCAGCCATCCCCGCCGGTGCGCCCTCGAGCTTCACCTCCACCGGCAGGTTCGTGCCCGGCAGCGCCGACTCCTGGCTCGCGCCGACCTTCACCTGCAGCGGGAGCTCCGACCCCGAGACCACCACCTCCGAGTCCCAGCTCTGCTGCTCCAGCCGCTCGATGCGCCAAACGGCGAGCGATGCGGCAGGGGTCATCTCCCCGGTGATCGGCAGCTCGAGGAAGCGCGCCCTGCCCTTCAGCTCCACGGCCTGCGCCTGGTAGACGCGATCGCCCTCGAGCGTCACCAGCGCATGTCCGCCCGGCCGGCCGGTCACGACCAGCGCGCGCAGCTTGCCTCCGGCCGTCACGGGACGGTTGTCGGTGACCACGAAGAGCCCGCCCCACGGCGGGATGAGCGGCCGGCTGTCGCTGGTGAGCCAGAGATCCGCCTCGGCCATCGCGCCGACCTCCTTCGGGTCCTCGCCCTTCGCGCGCAGCTCCACCCGGACCGGCCCGAGCGCGTCGGCGTCGAGCGAGACATCCGCCTTGCCGTCCTTGAGCACGACGTCACGCCGCAGCACCTCCGACTCCGCCTTCTCGTCCACGCGCACCAGCCGCACCCACAGCTCCGGCGACGCCGGACGGCCGTTGCCATCCTCTGCGCGCACCTGCACCCGGACCTGCTCACCCGGGCGGTAGAGGAAGTGGTCGGTCTTCAGGTCGGCGTAGTACGGCGTCGAGTCCACGACGACCGAGCCCTGTCCCTCCACCTCGCGGCGGGACAGGTCCATCACGTAGACCTGCACGTCCACCGCGTGCACGGGCGCCGAAGGGCAGGCCGGCTCCACCTCGAGCTCCGCGTTCCCCTCGTCGTCGGTCACGAAGGCGAGCGTCCGCGCTCCCCACTGGAAGCACGGAGTCTTCGGCAGGGGGCGCTGCCGCGGACCGCCGAGGCCCGCCCAGCCCGGCCGGCCACCGTAGTCGGAGAGACTGGCCAGTCCCCTTCCCTGCGACAGCTCCTCCTCACCCGGCCACGCGCCGAACTCGTGCGACCAGTGGCGCGGGGTGACGACGGCCCGGCCGCTGGCGCCGGCGATGGGTCCGCCGGAGTAGAGCGACGCCTGGACCTTGACCCTCACCGACTCGCCGGGCTTCGGAGAGCCGACCGGCTCCACTGTGACGAAGTACTCGGGCGGCTTGTACTCCTCGACCTGGAAGTCTCCGGCGCCCTGGACGACCTCCCGCTCGTCCTCCTCCCTCGGGTTGTCGACCGTGACCTCCCAGGCGCCGAGCGCCGCGTCCTTCTTCAGCGGCACCTCGAACGAGACGGTCCCGAAGGCGTTCGGGCGCACCACCCGCTCGTCGACCGGCTCGCCGTTCGCGTCGGTAGTGACGATCTTGAAGGAACGGCCGGTCAGGGGCCGCACCGGTCCGGAGCCACGGGTGCGGAAGAAGACCTTCACCCCCACCTTCTCACCGGGGCGGTAGAGAGGCCGGTCCGTGAGCACGTACGCGAGCGCCTCCGACGCGGGCTGCTCCCAGTACACGCCACCGATGTCGGTCACGGTCCAGGCGCCGCCCTTGCCGGTCCACACCTCGATGCCCGATGGGCGTGGCGGGATGGGGATGCGGCAGAGGCCCGAGGCGTCGCAGGCCCCCTCGACCTTGGAGTAGCGCGTGCCGCCCTCCTCTTCGGTGAACGAGAGCAGCACCACCGCGCGCCCGGCTCCGGCCGCCTGCCCGGTCATCGCGTCGGAGAGCCAGGTGACGATCTCGCGAGGAGCGGACTTCACCACCGCGACGTACGGCGTCACGTGCAGCACCGCCGAGGACGCGACGCTGCCGGCGCGCGCCTCGAGCAGGAAGAGCCCCGGCCCCGGGGAGTCGAAGGAGAGGCCGTGCTGGCCGGGGGCATAGGTGTCGGTCGCCGGGAGCCGCTCCTTCCAGGTCCGGACCACGCCGCCGCGCACCAGCCCCTTCTCGGCGCCCTCCTCGAAGTAGGTCTTGAGGACGACCGCCGAGGGGTCGAGCCGGTAGAGCGTGAAGGTCGCCTCGGAGACGTTGCGGAACCCGAGGCTCGCCTCGGGCCGGGTGCCGGGAAGCTCCACGTACTTCACCTGCAGCTCGAGGCCGGGCGCCTGGATTCGCTCGATCTGCGCGCGCGCCGACGCCGAGTCCGGAGCCCGCTGGTAGATCTCCACGGCGCGGACGAGCTTCCCTGCGCGCTCCGCGGCCTGTCCCAACACCAGCGCTGCGGAATCCGCGCGAGTGCCCTTCGCGTCCACCAACGCCCAGAGTTCCTTCTCGCCCTGCGCCTGTCTTGCTGGGAGGGCCAACAGTCGGACGGCCCGCTCGTAGGCCAAGCTCTCCCGTTCCTGCTGCGACAGGTCGAGCTGCTGGAGCTGCTCCGAGGTGGCCTCCGGCGGCAGGCGGCCAGTGGAGATCTCGCCCAGTCCGAGCGAGAAGGCCCGGCTCCGCGCCGTGGCCGCCAGCGGGCCCTTCTCACGAGCCATCGCCTGGAGGATCTCGAGGGCGAGCTTCGCGCGTCCGTTCGGGTCGCCGCCCATCGCCCGGTCGCCCCAATCGAGCAGGCGCAGCAGCGCCAGGGCCCGGTGCCAGTCGTTCGGTCCGGAACCGGCCACCTCGCGCAGGTCCCGCCGTGCGCGCGGGTCCGAGCCGCAGGAGAGCGCCCGCTCCACCCGCGCCTGGCGGACGAGCGTCGGGTCCGTCGCCTTGAGCAGGAAGCCGGTGAGGTCGCGGCAGGCGCCTCCGTGGTCCCCGCGCGCGAACTTCTCGTGGCCCACGGCGAACCCCTGGTCCTCGGGAAGCTGGGCCGCGGGCGGAGCAGGAGTCGCGGCCAGGAGCAGCGCCAGCGCCGCGAAGCCTGCGGCCACGGTGAGGAGTCGGAGCTTCATGACAGGACCCTTGGGGCAGGGGGAAGGCGTGAGGCTACCATCGCGGCGCCGCAGGTCTTGAACGCCTGGGCCGTCGCCAAGGTCTGTCACCACCAGCTCGCACCGACCTCCGTACCGGGCTAGCCTTCACGCAATGGACCTCATTGGCGAGTTCGGTAGGGTCATCGACGCGCTCCAGGGCGCCGGGGTCGAATACGCGGTCTGTGGGGGCCTCGCCGTCGCGTTGCACGGCCACGTGCGTGCTACGCGCGACATCGACCTGCTGGTGCCCGCGGGGCAGAAGGACCAGGCGATGGCGGCCCTGCGAGACCAGGGTTTCACTCTGACTGCGGGCCCCATCCCCTTCTCGACAGGAACGCCACAGCAACGCACGCTCTTCCGCGCCTCCAAGGTCGAGGGAGGCGAGTTGCTCACGGTAGACCTGCTGCTCGTCAGTGCAGTCTTCCAGGAGGTCTGGGCCAGCCGGGAGGAGTTCAGCTGGCAGGGCCGGCGGGTCTTCGCGGTTTCGCTCGCGGGCCTGGGCAGGATGAAGCGGCTCGCCCACCGCAGCCAGGATCTGGCGGACCTTGAGAACCTGGGGCTGCCCGCGGTCGTGAAGGACGAGCCATGATCTCTCCAGAGCAGGTCGAATCCCGGCTGTCGGGAGTCCGGGACGCACTCGAGCTCGGACGGTCGCTGTCCTCGGCGAGGGGACCGAGCCTCCCCTTCACCGCCTTCGAGCGGCGCAGCCTGCGCATCTGTGGACGGGTCGCTCCAGCGGCGCTCCAGCCGGGGGCGCAGGCGCTCCTCAGGCCTGAAGGGGGACTCGCCGACGGAGTCTGCTTCTTCGTCTCGTTCGCGGGTTCCGAGATCCACGTCGGCGCCGAGTTCGACGTGCTGGTCCGTGCAAGCGATCGCGCGGCGACAGGGACCCGCGCACTACTGGTCGGAGTCCTTCCCAGATTCGGCGCTGCGAGGCTCGACTCCATCCCCTCAGGCCACGAGACGTGCTGCCTCGTACAGTTCCCGAGTGGGATCCCAGAGACAGTGAGGGCTCTCCCGGAGGGCGAGGGCTGGAACGACGTCGTCGCGTGGCTCGGGACACGCTCGCTCCTCGAGAGGACTCGAGGGTAGCTCGCTGGCTCCCTATTCCCCCGCCGCCGCGTCCAGTTCTCGCTGGGCCACGATGAACCCCAGGAGCGCCGTCGCACGGTCACAGGACGCCTGGTCACGGACCTCGACACGGATGCCGTAGCCCTCCGACGCCTTGGCCCCTGCGCCGGCCACTTCCGCGAGGACCGGGTCGCTCGCGAGGGCCTGCCGCTCCTTCTCGCGGATGGCCATCGTCACCAGGAACCCGCCCTCCACCACGGTGACCTCGCAGAGGTTCTTGTCCTCGGCGTGGATCTTCAGCTTCCAGCCGTACTTCTTGCCGTGGTGCTTCCAGTCCTGCTCGCACCCCTGGGCCCGCGCGCGGACCGCCTCGAAGAACGGCCAGGCGGCGCCCAACGCGGACCGCAGCTGGGACTCGTCGGGTTCGTGGGCCTGATCCAGCAGGGCGTTGACGGTCTTCATCGGGTGCTCCATTGGGCGAAGGGGACGCTCCTCATAGTTGGCACGGTGCCGTTTGGCTACCTCCGGCGCAGGCGGGGAGCGACGGATCGGCGTTAGGCTCGGCGCCATGCTCGACCTTTCTTCCGTCCTTGGTGTTCGGTCCCTCGTCGCCGCGCTCTGCCTCGCCTCGTGCGCGCACCGTGGCGCGGACCCCGCTGCCGTGCCCGTGCCGCACCAGGCCTCGACGCCCGACGCCGGGGCTGCGGTTGGAGGAGTCCCGGACGCCGGCTTCGTGGAGTGGGTGGAGTACGGCGGGAGCAACGGCATCCGGCGGGCGCCGCGCGACGCTCAGCGCTGCTCGGTGGACGCCCCGTGCACGCCGTCCGCGCACCTGGCCTTCCCACAGTGCCTGCCCCCGCTGCGTGCCCGCGCTGCGGTCCTCTGCGGCGTGCCCTGCCCCGGCCTGAGGCTGAGTCCCTGCTCCGAGGAGGCTGGCTGTCCCCCGGGCTCGAGGTGCCGCCGGGACGAACGGGGTGACGCGGTCCGCTCGGTCGACCTGACGACCGAGGCCACGGGACCCGAGGTCTGCGTGCCGCCGCGCTGCCGCACCGACGCCGACTGCGCCGGCGCCCCGCGCTTCGGGTGCGTCCAGGGAAGCTGCGCAGTGCGGACCTGCGAGCGCGACGCCGACTGCGGAGCGGGCGGTTCCTGCGTCGCGCCCGAGCTGCGCTGCATGCGGGACGCCACGGGCGCGTGCCGGCCGCTGCAGTCCGGCCCAAGGCCCAAGGCCAGCTGCTACGCCGAGCCCGGGCGCTGCGGCGAGCACTCGGTCGAGGCGATTCCCTGACCGTCCGCTTCAGCCGCGCTGGCGTCCCTGCGCGGCGAACTCGTCCCAGTAGGCCTTGGCCAACGCGGAGAGCTCGTCCAGGGTCCACGAGCGGCCAGTGGGGTCGGTGACCTCGGCGCCGGCGGCCTGGAGCACGAGGTCGCCGCCGCGGTACGGCGCCGACCCGCTGCAGGTCACGACGAGGGCACCGTCCTTCACGGCGCCTTCGAGGATGTCGAGGCCGGCGCCCAGGAGGTGGTCGGCGGGCTCGACGGGGTCGGCGCGGTCGTCGGGCGAGCTGCCCCAGGGGAAGAAGACTGCTGGCCCTGCCTCCAGGAGACGAACGGTGAAGCCCTGGTGCTCCGGGTGGACG
>CAZAIE010000239.1:0-8574 GCA_964485035.1 uncultured Myxococcaceae bacterium
TCGGAGCCGCGGCGGCCGACGCTGCCGCACCGGTCGATGCCGGGGCCGACGCCGCGATGGCTCCCGACTCGGGTGCCCTCCCCGACGCCGGACAGCCCGGTCCGTCGCTCGACGCCTTCCCCGGCTACGTCGCCGAGCGGGTCTGCGGCGCGCTGATGCGCTGCTGCAACGCGGGGAGCCAGGCCGAGTACTTCGCGCCGTACGCCGCCAACTCCAAGCTCGCGGCCTACGTCGGGAAGCTGCCGCCCAAGGCCACGCTCGATCGCGCGAAGTGCGAGCAGGTGCTGAAGGAGATGCTGGGGCTCGCGGTGTTCGCCGACTGGGTCCGCTCCGCGAAGGTGGGAGAGGTCGTCTACCACCCGGAGGCGGCGCTGGCCTGCGGCGAGGCGCTGGAGCAGGCCGCGTGCGGCGCCCCGGTCGAGCGCGCGCTGCTCGACTCCACGTGCTTCGCCCCCTCGGCGCCCCAGGGCGGCGCGGAGCAGCGCAAGTGCTTCGAGCGCACGCGCGCCGCAGGCGACAGTTGCCGGATGATCTCCGACGGCCTGGGTGCGGGGTTCTATGGCACCTGCAACCCGCTCACGACGTTCTGCTGCTTCCCGGTGACCGGCAAGCCGCCGGAGATCTGCGGGCTGCCCAAGGATGGCCTGGTGGGCAAGTGCGCCTCCGCGGCGGCCGTCGGTGAGACCTGCGAGTACGGGGCCATCCCCCTGCGACTCTGCCGCACCGGGCTCCACTGCGCGTCCGGCACCGGCCGGTGCGTCGCGGACCTGACCGGGCCGTTGAAGATCGGCGATGCGTGCGTGGACGCGCAGACGACCAGCCTGGGCGTCTGCGTGGACAGTTGGTGCGACGGCATGGGCTCCCGGGTCTGCACCGCGAAGAAGGCCAACGGGCAGTCCTGCCAGAGTCCGGACGAGTGCCTCGCCGGGAACTGTGACTGGACGGACCCCAAGCTGCCGGTCTGTGCCGACCCGACGTTCTGCCTGGCTCCCTGAGCGGTCCAGCGCTCCGACGGAAGAGTGAGGACACCGATGCGCGCGACGGTCCCGTGGTTCCTGCTGGTCTCCCTGGTGCTCGCGGGATGCGGGGAGACACCTGCGCCGGGGACGGACGCCTCGGTGGCGACCCCGGACGCCACGGGCTCTCCCACTGACGCCGCCGCGCCGGGGATGGACGCGCACGCCCCAGGGCTCGACGCGGCCGAGCCGGTCGCGGACGCGGCGACGCTGGTCGCGGACGCGGCGACCGAGGGCGAGGACGCGGGGAGCCCGGCACCCGACGCCGCCGCATCGGGAGCGGACGCGAGCGCGGGGCTGGATGCCACGACGTGCGCCCCGGAGACGGACGCGGCGCTCTGCGCGCGGTACTCCCGGGTCTGCGGACCGCTCGACGCGGCGGACAACTGCGGCACGTCCCGGCACGTGGCCTGCGGCACCTGCGCCACCTCCCAGGTCTGCAGCGCGGAGGGCGAGTGCGAGGCCTGCGTCCCCGAGTCGGCGTCGGCGTTCTGCGCGCGGCTGCAGAAGGAGTGCGGGACGGCCACCGGCAAGGACAACTGCGGGGCTGACCGCTCCCAGGACTGCGGGACCTGCACCGGCGGGGCGAGCTGCACCCTGGGCCGCTGCGTGGCCTGCGTGCAGCAGTGCGCCGGTCGGGTGTGCGGGCCGGACGGCTGCGGGGGGAGCTGCGGCTCGTGCCAGGTCGGTCAGGTCTGCGTGGATGCCTCGGGACGGTGCGAGGCCGCGCCACCGGCCAACGACAGCTGCGCTGCGCCCGCGCCGCTCACCTTCAACGCCGGTGTGGCGACCGCCGCGGGCGACCTCGCGGGGGCCCGCAACGACTTCTACAGCTCGGCCTGCGGCGGTGGCGGCGGCGTGGACGTGGTCTACGCCTTCACCACCACGGGCCCGCAGCAGATCGTCGCGAAGGTCAGTGCCGCCCCCGGCTCGTCGCTGGAGCCAGTGGTGATGGTGCGGCGCGCGTGCGCGAGCGACCTCCCGATTGACGAACTGGGCTGCGGAGTCGGCACCCCCACGCGCGCGGCGGTGGCCCGCGTCCCGTCCGCGAACGCGGGGACCTGGTTCGTGGTGGTGGACGCCGGTCCGGCGACCAGCGGCGCCTTTGCCCTGGAGGTGCAGCTCGCCCCGGCGATCGCGGTGCCGGTGAACGACCAGTGCAGCGGGGCCGAGTCGCTGACCCTCACCGCCGGGATCGCGACGGTGGACGGCTCCACCTGGCTCGCGAGCGACACGGGGAAGGGGACGTGTGGCGGCACCCAGTCCGGCCCGGACGTGGTCTACCGGCTCACGCTCGCGGACCCGAAGGACGTGAGCCTCGAGGTGACGCCGCGGGACCCGACCTTCAAGCCGATGGTCTACCTGCGCGCCGTGTGCAGCAGCACGCTCCCCGCCGACGAGCGCGGCTGCGCGTCCAGCCTCATTGCGGGAGGCAAGGCGCAGCTCGAGGCCGCGAACCTGCCCGCTGGCGACTACTTCCTCTGGGTGGACGGCCAGCCCACCGCCGCGAACCCGGGGTACATCGGAGACCGCGGCGACTTCACGCTCAAGGTCGAGGCGAAGGCGCCGGTCACGTCCGTGCCGGACGGCTGCGCGACCGCGGCGCCGCTCACGTTCACCAACGGCAAGGCCACGGTGACCGGGTCGACCACCGCCGCCACCGACTCGGGCGGCGGGTACCAGTACGGCCCGTGCGCGGGCGGGACCAACGCGCGGGACGTCGTCTACTCGTTCACGCTCGCGAGCGCGCAGTCGCTGCTGCTCACCCTCACCACGCCGTCGACTGGGTTCCAGCCGATGGTCTACGTGCAGAAGGTCTGCGGCTCGACCACGGTCTCGGGTGACCAGCTCGCCTGCGTGCTGGCGACGTCCTCGGGCAAGGGAGTCGTCAGCGCGCTCCAGAACCTGGCGGCGGGGACGTACTTCGTCTGGGTGGACGGCCAGTACCAGACCAGCGGCGCGTTCACGCTGGAGCTGGAGCAGGCCGCGCCGCCGGCCAACGATGTGTGTGGCGCGGGCGTGGTCCCGCTCACCGCGAACACCGTCCAGGGCTCGACGCTCCTCGCCCGGGACGACTACCAGGGGAGCAAGGCGATGTCCGCGGCTTGCACGCTGTCGCCGAGCTACGTCTCGCTCAACGGACCGGACGCGGTGTTCTCGTACACGCCGACGACCAGCGGCACCTTCACCGTCACCGTGACGCCGGTGCTCCCGTACAACCCGGCGGTGTGGGTGGGGACCAGCTGCGGGGTGACCTCCAGCTGTGTCGCCGTGGACGACAAGACCTCCGGCGCCGAGACGCTGCAGGTCGTGGGCGTCGCGGGGACGACGTACTACCTGGTGGTCGACTCCACGGCGTACTCGGAGAAGGCCGGGCTCTTCTCGGTGGTGGTGTCGCAGTAGTCCTTGCGCTCAAGCCGCCTGCGCGAGGGCCTTCAGCTCGGCTTGGATGCGCACCGCCTCCTCCGGCGGGATCTTCAGGTGCATCGCCATCAGCCCGAGCAGCTTCTTCTCCTCGCGGTCCACCTTGCCGTCGATGAGCGCCGCGCCGGCGAGCGCGCGGTAGAAGTCGCGGGCCTCCTCGGGCGAGCGCGGCACCACCGGGGCGAGCTGGTCCAGCGGGATCTCGAGCAGCGCCTCCAGCCGCCCCTGTTCCAGCGACCAGCGCCGCGCGCAGGCCTCCAGCAGCGCGCGCTCGGACTCCGTGACCACGCCGTCCGCGCGCGCCATGCCCACCATCATCACCAGAGCCCTCCGCCTCTCGTGCGGGTCGGCGAGCTGGCCGAGGTGCTCGAGCAGCGCCTCCTGCGACGGGCCTGCGGAGGTCGCTTGCGCACGCACGGTGGAGCGCCAGTGCTCGTACGAGTGCAGCGCCTGGAACGACCAGTCCTGGGGCAGCAGCGCCGCGCAGTACGAACAGGTGACCGCGTCCGAGTCCGCCTGCGGCGCGTTGCAGTGGTGGCAGCGGTCGGTGGCGAGCCCGGCGGCGTGGTTGGTCTTCACCCCGGGGGCGCGCACCAGCTCCAGGACGTCGCGCCGCACGATCCCCGTCCCCGCGCCGGTGGTGCTCCAGCGCACCTCGAAGAAGGCCCGGGCTCCGTCGGGGCTGGCCTTCACTGCGAGCAGGTCGACCGCGCCCACCGCCGCCTGGGCGAAGACGCCAGCCTTGCGCGGCTCGACGCCCGCGAGCGCGTCGGGGGCGCACAGTCGCGCGAAGGGCCCGGTCTTTCCGGTGGCCTGCGCCTCGATCCACTTCCAGAAGACCAGCGCGGCGCGGTCCTCCAGCACCTGCCGGTCCGCCGCAGGGTCCTGCTCGACGAACGCCAGCCAGCCCTCCACCGTGGCCGCGGAGGTGGTGGAGAACTCGTGCTCCTGGGTGATCTCCGACAGCACCCAGTCGTGAGCCCCGGAGTTGAGCGCCGCCCGGCAGTGCTCGCACGCGACTCCCGTGCGCAACGGAACCGCGGCGCCGCAGGACGGGCAGCGGCCCTGCGCTGGCGGGGTGTCCTGGGCGTCGGAGCGGCGGACGAACGACCAGTACTCCACGAACTCGGTGGCCGGGGCCCGGGCTGCCTCCGACCGCGCCTCGGCCTCGGGGACGTCGTCGTCCACGGTGGCGTCGCGCAGGGTGGCGCGGAACTTCACGTGGAGGGTGTCGAACGCGCCAGCCACCTCGGCCCGGACGACGGTGGCGTCGAGGATGCGCACGTCCGCGGTGACGTTGCGGTCGCCGTGCAGCTTGTTGAGTGCGAGCTGGGTGTGGAAGCGCCGGAGCACGCCGTCGCTCATGTGGCGGGCGACGTCCCCGAGCCGCCGGTCCGACCAGGCGTGCTGCACCTCCACGAAGGCCCGGCTGACCTTGGACAGGAAGGCCTGCACGTCGAACCCCGGGTGGCGCTGGCGCAGCTCGTCGAGCCCCTCGGGGGTCTCGACCTTCTCCTCCCGGCGGACCTGCGAGTAGCGCGACTCCAGCGCCTGCGTGGTGCGCTGGCGCGCGCCGCTGGTCACCCAGCGGTTGCCCAGGGTGACGCCCACCAGCGCGAGGCCGGCGAACCCGAGGATGACCATGAGGATCTCGCCGGCGCTGGCCTCGTTCTCCGGAGCCTCGGCAGGTCGGCTCGCGCTCTTCGTCCGGCTGGGGGACGAGCGCTTCGACGAGGAGCTCGACCAGGAGGTGCTCGACGACGAACTGCGCGAGGACGACGACGAACTGCGCGAGGAGGAGGACGACGACCGGGAGGACGACGAGGAGGAAGAGGAGCGGGACGAACTCGAGGAAGACGTCCCCGAGTAGCTCTGGCCGCCGCCCGCGCGGCCCCACGCCGTGGCACCGAGGCCGACCGCACCGCAGCAGCAGACCAGCAACAGGAAGCGCTTCATCGGCCCTCCGGGTGGATGAGCGCCAGACGATACCCCGCCGGCGGCCTCGCGTTGGCGGCGATGCACGAACGCGCAGTAGACTCCGCTCCACTTCTGGAGAGTTCCATGCACCGCCTGCTCGGCTCCGTCGTCCTCGTCTGCGGCCTCCTCCTCGCCTCCTGCGGCGACGGGAAGTGCCCGCACGTCTGCTACTGCTGCAGCTCGGTCTACTACCAGGGCGAAGAGGCGAAGTGCGCGGACACCAACTACAAGGTGCTGATGCCCGCCAGCAGCAGCGGCCCGGTCTGCTTCTCGTGCAAGTCCGGCTGCGCGGACAAGGCGCCGGGCACCACCGCCATCTCCTGCAACGACTACGGGACCTCCGGCGAGAACTACGGCTGCCGCGTCGACGACTAGCCGGCGACCAGCCGGTCGGCAGCGGCTCCTCCGGCGCCCCTCTTGGAGCGGGCCATGTCCGAAAGGCGCACCGCGGCGTTGCGGTACTGGCGGGGCTCCGGGTCGAAGTTCGGGTGGCGGATCGCGAACCGCGGACACCACTGGATGCAGGCGTGGCACAGCTCGCAGTCGTGGCCGAAGACGGGCCGCGAGCCGCCCAGGCGCACGTTGGCGCGGGGACAGACCTCCACGCAGGTCCCGCAGCCCGCGCAGCCGTCACCGACCTCGAACTTCGAGTCGATCGCCGTGAAGGTCTTCAGGGCCGGGCCGTGCAGGAGGCCCCCGACGAGGCTGGTCAGCCACGAGCTGGTCTCGGGCCGCCGCACCCTCAGGGCCCGGACGTCGTCGAGGATGGCGTCCAGGCGCTCCTCGGGGAGCGGGGGCGGCGGGCGGTGCCGCTCGAGCCGGATCATGAGCCGGTCCAGCGCGTTCAGCCTCATCAGGCTCGAGCGGCCTCCCCGCACGACGTACCCGGCGTCCAGGCGCAGGCCCCGCGCCTCGAGCGCGTCCGCGAGGTCCTTCAGGGTTCGCCCAGGGATCCGGACGCAGCTCGCGAGGGCGAACGTGTAGCGCGCCGCGGGCGCCTGGAGCCGGCCGACGAACTCCTCGACCATGCGCGGAAGCCCCCACGCGAAGACGTGGAAGACGAGACCAATCCGCTCTGACGGCGAGGTGGTCGCCCCGCGGGCCATTGCGTCTGCGATGGCTACGAGGTCGCAGGTTCCCAGCTGCGCGGCCAGGTCGCGGGCCAGCTTCAGGGAGTTCCCGGTCGCGGAGAAGTAGTAGAGGGTCGTCTTCACGGGTTCCGCCTTTCGTTGGGGACGGCGCCAACGTAGCGGCGTGGAAGCGACGCGGATTTGCCCTTTGGCAACTTCGACCGGCCCTACCTCCGCTGCTTGCGGATGCGGCTCAGCGAGCTCTGCGTGATCCGCAGGTAGGAGGCGATGTCCTTGAGCGGGACCTGCGCGATGAGGTTCGGGAAGTGCCGGGCGAAGTGGCGGTACTGGTCGGCCGAGGTCCCGATGCGCAGGAACTCCTGCTGGCGGACCATCTCGTACATCGCGCGCCGGGCACCCTCCTGCATCAGGCGGTCCCACGCAGGGAATGCCTTGACCAGCCGGGCGGCGTCGGCCCGGGACAGCGTGAGCAGCGTCGCGTCGGTGACCGTGGCGACGTTGACCACCGCGGGGCGGTTCCTCTCGATGCTCTCCAGATCCGCGAAGAAGCCGTTCGGCTCGATGAAGTTCTTGATCACCTTTCCGCCGTCGGGCGTGGTGACGAACACGCTCAGGATCCCGTCGGCGACGTAGATGAGCTTCCCGTAGGTCCTCCCCTGGCTCACGACGCGCGTCTGCTTGCGGAACCGCTCGACCTGGAAGTGCGCGCACACGAGCTCGACGTCGGGCGGGGCGACCGAGGCCGAGCGGAGGAGCTGGGCGAGGCGCTGGTGCGGTTCCATGGACCCTCACCAGCCTGGCGCGCGCAGGTCCACTGTCGCCGTCGCGGTCTCCCCGCGTGCGAAGGCGAGGTTGTAGTCGGTGACGCGTAGGACCTGGTGGGTGGTGGGCTTGCCGGCCCTCATCAGCTCCACCAGGAAGATGCCGTTCGAGCCATGCGGGTCGAGCTCGCCGAAGGGGTTGTCGCGCAGCGCGTGGCCGGTGAGCGTCGCGACCTGCGGCGCGGTCCGGTTGGGCAGCGTGAACAGCCCCTGCGCGTCCGTGGTCCCGGTGAGCTCCGGGGTCGCGTCCACCACCGAGGCCAGGTCCTTCTGGAAGAACCTCAGCGCGACGCCGGGCACCGCGGCACCGGAAGCGTCCACCACCCGGACCCGGCAGGCCGCAGGGAGCGAGTAGAGGTACTCGCCGAAGTGGCCGCGACGGAACCCGCGCGTGGAGTTCAGCCCCCAAACGTCGTGGTCCGAGTAGTGGGCCACGGTGTGCGTCCCCACGTCGCCGCCGGCCATCAGCCCGCCCTCGGTGGGCCAGTAGTAGCGCTGGCCGTCCACCTGGTTGTTCGAGGGCTCGACGTTGAGGAAGTAGAGGTCGATGAGGCCGAGCTTGTGGTTGAGCTCGTGCAGCAGGTTGGTGTCCACCAGCGAGCGCAGGTTCGAGTACTCGACCGAGGTCGCGGCGCGCAGGCCCCACACCCCGTCCACCTCGAGGTCCACCGGATCGTCCCAGGCGTTGGGCGGGAGCGAGCCGTCGGCGACGCGGGTGATCTTGTCGATGCGCACGGCGGTGAGCGCGCCCTGCGGTGCGAAGGCGTAGGTGGACTCCGCCATCAGCCGGGTCATGTTCTCCGCCGTCGCGCGCTGCAGCCAGTCCTCGCACGAGCGCGAGCCCTTGGCGTTGAAGGTGGCGTCGAGCCGGGCGCAGGTCCCGTCCTCGACGACGAAGCCGAAGGTCCACGCGTCGCTGCGCACCTCCAGCCGGTTGTTCACCGCGCCCACCTCGGCGACGCGGTTCTCGCGGTCCACCTCCAGGGCGATGACGTGCGGACCGTCCTGCCACGTCCAGGGAAGGTCGCGGGAGAGCCGGGCCCCGGCGGCGATGCCCGTGACGTCCTCGCGGGCCACCTCGACGCCATCGACCAGCCAGCGCAGCGAGAAGGGCCCCGCGGCGGTGGGCGACTTGTTCGCCACGTGGCCCTTCCAGGTGACCTGCTCTCCGACCTTCGGCGCGTGCTGGGCGGCTGCGTTGGTCACCGTCGGCGGTGGCGCGCGGATACCCCTTGTCACTCAACG
>CAZAIE010000240.1:0-8572 GCA_964485035.1 uncultured Myxococcaceae bacterium
CTGTCCCACTCCCACTCCCCCACCCCGAGGAAGCCAGATGTCCGACGACCTGAAGATCGGCAAGTACACGTTCCGCTCGCGCCTCTTCATCGGGACCGGGAAGTACAAGGACTTCGCGACCATGAAGGCGGCCCATGAGGCCTCGGGCGCCGAGGTGGTGACGGTGGCGCTGCGTCGCGTGGACCTGAAGGCCACCGGCGAGGCCTCGATGTTCAGCTGGATCGACAAGAAGATGACCCTGCTGCCCAACACCGCCGGCTGCTACACCGCCGACGACGCGGTGCGCACCTGCCACCTGGCGCGGGAGCTGGCCATGGGGGACCTCGTCAAGCTGGAGGTGCTGGGCGACCAGAAGACGCTGTTCCCGGACGTCGAGGAGACGCTGAAGGCCGCGCGCATCCTGGTGAAGGACGGCTTCACGGTCCTGCCCTACATCACCGACGACCCCATCACCTGCAAGAAGCTCGAGGACATCGGCTGCGCCGCGGTGATGCCGCTGGCCGCGCCCATCGGCTCGGGTCTGGGCATCCGCAACCCCTACAACATCCGCATCATCCTGGAGACGGTGAAGGTCCCGGTCATCGTCGACGCCGGGGTGGGCACCGCCTCCGACGCGGCGCTGGCCCTCGAGCTGGGCTGCCACGGCGTGCTCATGAACACCGCCATCGCCGGCGCCAAGGACCCCGTCCGCATGGCGGTGGCCATGAAGCTGGGCATCGAGGCCGGGCGCGAGGCGTTCCTGGCCGGCCGCATCCCGCGCAAGCTCTACGCCACCGCCTCCAGCCCCCTCGACGGCCTCATCGCGTGAGGCAGGCCCCGGCGCTGTACCTGGTGACGGACCGCACGGCCCACGCCGCGCCGCTGCCGGACCAGGTCGCCGCGGCGCTGTCGCAGGTCGATCCCCGACGGGTCGCGGTACAGCTCCGGGAGAAGGACCTCGGTGCAGCCGCGCTCTGTGAGCTGGGCCGCTCGGTCCTCTCGGTCTGTCGCGCCCGCGGGGTCCCGATGCTGGTGAACGACCGGCTCGACGTCGCGCTCGCGCTGGGCGCGGACGGGGTGCACCTGGGAGGAGGCGCCCTCCCCGCGTCGGTGGCGCGCTCCCTGTTTCCCGAGGGCCTCATCGCCATCTCCAGCCATGGCGTGGCCGAGCTGCGGGAGCGCGCACCCGGCGCCGACTTCGCGGTCTGGGGGCCGGTCTTCCCCACCCCTTCCAAGGCCCGGTACGGCGCGCCGGTCGGCCCCCCGTGTACCGAAGACCTCGCCAGCGCGCCCCTGCCGCTCCTGGCCCTGGGCGGCGTCGATGCGAGCAACGCCCAGAACCTGGCCAGGCTCGGGTTCTGTGGAGTCGCTTGCATCCGCGCCGTCTTCTCGGCGCAAGATCCGGCCCTGGCCGCACACGAGCTGCTCGCGGCCTTCGACCGCCGGACCGGACTGCGCTGAGGGCACCTTGAGCGAGACTCCCCTGACGACCGAGCTGCTCGAGCAGGGCTCGGCAGTGCCCCCGCTGCGCCCGCTGTCGCTGGGCGAGCTGCTCGACCGGGCGCTGCAGCTCTTCCGCGCCCACTTCTTCCGGCTCGCCCTGGTGATGCTGGCCTTCCAGGTGCCGAGCTACGCGCTGTCCAAGGGCTTCTCCCTGGTGTCCCAGGCCAAGGCTCCCATCCTCACGCGCCCGGGAGCGTTCCGCGGCCAGGTCCCGGACCTGGACCAGCTGCTGTGGCTTGTGGGCGGACTGGCCGTCACCGTCTTCGGGCTGATGGCGCTCTACCAGCTCGCCGTGGCCTCGCTCACCACCGCGGCGGCGCGGGCGATTTTGGGCGAGCGCGTGGAGGCGGGCCGCGCGCTGCGCGAGGGCCTGTCGCGCGCGCCGCACCTGCTCGCCACCTTCTTCCTGCTGCTGGTGTGGGTCTCGTTCCTGCTGACCCTCTCGATCGTCCCTGGGGTGGTGGTGCTGGGCTTCGGGATGGTTCGCTCCGAGAGCGCGCTGGTGGTGCTGGGCGGAGTGCTGATCCTCGGGGCGGGCGTGGTGGTGGGGCTGTACCTCTTGCTGCGCTACGCGCTGGTCTCCGAGGTGGTGGTCATCGAGCGGCTGTGGCTGGTGCAGGCCCTGCGCCGCAGCGCCCGGCTCATGTCCGGCCGCGTGGGCCCGGACCTCATCGACCGCTGCAAGCTGCGGGCGTCGGTGCTGTTCGCCGTGAACTTCTGCATCTCCGTCGCGGTGGCGGTGGTGACCTCGCTGCCCTCGGTCGCGGTGAACGCCGCCTGGGGCGTCTCCATGTTCGACCAGGAGCGCAACGACCCCGCGCTGGTGCCGCTGTGGGCGAGCGTCCCGGTGGAGGTGCTGCAGGTGCTGGCGCAGTCGGCGGTGGCGCCCTTCGGCCTGCTGGCGATCATCGCCTTCTACTTCGACCTGCGCATCCGGCGAGAGGGCTTCGACCTGGAGGTCCTCGCCACGCGCACCGCGGGCAAGGGACAGGGATGAAGCGGCTGGCCATCGGACTGGCGCTGCTGGCCGTTCTGGCCCCAACGACGGCGACGGGGCAGGACGACCCGGCATTGGAGGAAGGCCGCGCCCGCTGCCTGGCGGCGGCGGGAAGGCTGAAGGCCGCGGCGCGGTCGGTGGACGGCGACGTTGCGCTCGGACTCGACCGCGCGAAGGCCCTGGCCCAGGAGGCGCTCGACCAGGCACGCTCCGCCGAACAGCCCGTGGCGCGGCCAAGGCTGCTCGTGCCCTGGCTCGAGTTCCACCGCGCGGATGTCTCCCGGGACGCCACGCGCCGAGATGTGGCCGAGCGGCTGCACCTCGCGGCGGAGCGGCTCGCTGCGACCTGCAGCGCGCTGCGGCACGAGGAAGGCGGCGGCGCACAGGTCGATCGCCGCCGGCTGGTGGCCATCCTCTCGCGGCCCGAGTTCGACCTCGCCGCGCGTGACGAGCACCTCCTCGCCCAGCTCGCGCTGCGGCTCTGGACCTGGCTGCGCGACGTCCTGGTGCAGAGCGAGGCGGTGCAGAAGGGGGCGCTCTCGATGCGGACCCTGCTCCTCGCAGGGGCGGCGTTGCTGGTGCTGGTCCTGGGCTTCCGCGTCGCCCGCGCACGCCTGCGCTTTCGGGTGGTTCCACGCGCCCCCACCGCGACGCCCGTCGGGCTCGACGACCCGCGCCGCTACGAAGCCGAGGCTGCCGCGGCGCTGCAGCGGGGCGAGGCGCGCGAGGCGGTCCGGCTGGGGCTGCTCTCGCTGCTCGCGACGCTGGAGCGCGCCCGGCTCGCCGACCCGGGCCGGGCCGCGACGAACCGCGAGGTCGCCGAGGAACTCCCGGTGCGCGGCGGGACGGAGCCGCTCTCCGAGGGGGTGGGCAAGCTCGTGGCCTGGTACGACCGCGTCTGGTACGGCCTCGCCCCGGTCTCGCTCGACGAGGCCCGCGCCTTCGTCGCCGACGCGCGGGCGCTGTCCGTCACCGCCAGCTCCAGCCGGAGCGCGCGATGAAGAACATGTCCACCCTCGCCGGCTACGGGGTCGCAGTCTGCGTCGTGGTGGGCGTGGCGCTGTCGCTGCACACCACGGCCGAGCGCGGCGCGGACTCGCCGGTCCCGAGCATCGACAACCCCAGCGCCCGCGGCGCGAAGGCGCTCTGGCAGTACCTGGACGAGACCGGCGCCGCGCCCAAGGCCCTGCGCGGGCACTTCATGGCCATCCCCGGCGACGCGAAGGTGCTGGTCTCGCTGGCGCCGACCGCGCGGCCGTACACCGGCCGGGAGTGGCGGGTGGTGCGCGCCTGGGTGCAGAAGGGCGGCACCTTCGTCTACGCCGTCCCGCGACGGGTCCGCACCCAGTACCTGGAGACGGGGCTCTCGCTGCGCTGGGTCTTCGGGCCCCGCCCGGCCCCGCTGCTGGAGCTCTCGCGGCTCGACGACGAGCTGCGCGGCCTGCTGGAGCGCCGGCAGCGACGCGAGCAGCGCGACCCCTCGGGGACCGACGCGCAGCCCTGGCTCGAGCACCCCCTGCTCGCAGGCGTCGAGCGGCTGCGGGTGGCCGCCGACGACGGCCTGGACACCGAGATCCCCCAGGCCCGCATGGTCGCCGGAGCCGCGGCGGCGCCCTTCGTCCTCTCCTTCCCCGAGGGCCAGGGAGAGTTCGTCGTGCTCGCGGGGTCCGACCTCGCCGAGAACCGCCGGATCGCCCTGGGGGACAACCTGCGCTTCTGGGCGAACCTCGCCGCGCGCGGGCAGGTCTACTTCGACGAGTACCACCACGTGGCGCCGGCGGGCTCGGGGCGCGGGCTGGTGGCCGCGCTCGGGCCCACGGTGCTGCAGCTGCTGCTGGTCGCGCTGGTGCTGGGAGCGGCGCTGGTGCGACGGCTGGGCGAGCCGCGACCGCTGCGCGAGGCGGCGCACCGCTCCCAGGGCGAGTACGTCCGCCAGCTCGCCGGGCTGTACGAGGCGGGCCGGCTCGAGGCCGCGCTGTGCCACGAGCTGTACGCCTCGCTCCGGCGGACGCTCTCCGAGCGGCTGGGGCTGGGGACCACGCTCGACGATCGGGCGATCGCGCAGCGGCTGCGCCAGCGCAGCGGGATCGACCCGGACCGCTACCTCGCGCTGGTCCGGCGCTCGCAAGAGCTGGCTCGAGGGGCCACGCCCGAGCAGTTCGCCCGGCTCTCGAAGGAGTTCGCGGAGCTCGAGCGCCAGCTCTGACGGCTCACTTCTTGGCGGGCTTCTTCACCGGCTTCTTCGGGGCGGCCTTCTTGGCCGGAGCCTTCTTGGCCACCGGCTTCTTGGCTGGAGCCTTCTTGGCCGCAGGCTTCTTGGCCGGCTTGTTCGACCCCAGGAAGTGCTTCTTCATGGGCTCGAAGTAGTACTCGACCCATCCCGCCTCGTAGCGGCGCCCCTGCCCCTCGGGGATGTCCGAGTGCAGCAGCGTGAGCCGGGTGCCCTCCTTCTCGGGGTCGAAGTGCAGGGTGAGCAGCGAGTCGGGGCTGTCCTTGGGGAACTCGGTGGTGCGCCACGACTGGACGATCACTCGGCCCTCCAGGAGCTCGCGGCTCGCGCCCTGGATGTAGCCGCCGCCGGCGGTGAACCGGCCACCCACCCGCGGCTCGATGACTGCCTCCTCGCAGGTCATCGCGCTGTGCTCCTCGCTGGAGAGCCAGGCGGTGTAGACGCGCATCGGCGGCGCGGGAATGAAGGTGGAGACCTGGATCGTTTCGGTGGCCACGAAGCCCTCCTCGGTGTGCGGTGGCGGGCGTGAAGCTACTGCCGCAGCGGGGCCGGTCGCAACCCGGGCGCCGCGCGCGTGGTGGTATGGTCCGGCGCCATGAACGCCCCGCTCGCCGACATCCATCTCCCGCAGCTCCTCGCCCAGGTCCGTACGGAGATCGGCAAGGCGGTCGTGGGACAGCAGGCAGTCGTGGACGAGCTGCTCGCGGCCTACGTCGCCGGGGGCCACGTGCTGCTCGAGGGCGTGCCCGGGGTGGCGAAGACCCTGCTCGCCAAGACCCTCGCCCGCTGCCTCGACCTCTCCTTCACCCGCGTGCAGTTCACGCCCGACCTGATGCCCGCGGACATCCTGGGCACCAGCATCTGGCGCCCGCAAGAGCAGCGCTTCGAGCTGGCGAAGGGCCCGGTCTTCACCGAGGTCCTGCTCGCCGACGAGATCAACCGGACGCCGCCCAAGACCCAGGCCGCGCTGCTGGAGGCGATGGAGGAGCGGCAGGTCACCATCGACGGCACGGCGCACCCGCTCGGCCGCCAGTTCTTCGTGGTCGCCACCCAGAACCCGCTGGAGCTGGAGGGCACCTACCCGCTCCCGGAGGCCCAGACCGACCGCTTCCTCATGAAGGTGCGCATCGGCTACCCCGCCCCCGCCGACGAGGTGGAGGTCCTGCGAAGGGCCCACCAGGGCTTCGACGCGCACGACCTCGCGCAGACCGGCGTGCGCAAGGTGGTCGACCGCGCGGCGGCGCTGGCGCTTCGGCGCGCGGTGCTCTCGGTGACGGTGGAGGACTCCGTGCTGGCCTACGTTGCAGCGGTCTGCCGGGCCTCGCGCGAGAGCCCCCGGCTGCGCATCGGCGCCTCGCCGCGCGCGGCGGTGGCCCTGGTGATGTGCGCCAAGGCCGCGGCGGCCCTCGCCGGGAAGGCCTACGTCACCCCGGACGACGTGAAGGCCATGGCGCGGCCGGTGCTGCGCCACCGCCTGGTGCTGCGCAGCGAGGCGGAGATCGAGGGGCTCACGGTCGAGGACGCGGTGGGCCAGCTCCTGGACGAGGTCGAGGTCCCCCGCTAGCGAGGCGCCGATGCCGACCCCCCGGCTCGCCGCGCTGCTCGCGCTCGGGCTGCTCCCCGCGGCCTTCGCCATCGCCTTCCCCGAGGCGATCTGGGGGGCGCTCGCGTTCGACGCCCTGCTCGCGCTCCTCTTCGCCATCGACCTCGCCCGCTGCCCCCGCAAGGAAACCCTCACCGTCCGCAGGCAGGTCGAGGACGTGGTGAGCGCCGGTGGCCCCAACCGGGTCACGCTGGAGGTGGACAGCACCTCCGACCATCTGGTCCGTGGCGCCCTGGCCGACGCGCCTCCCCACGGCTCGGTGGCGTCCGGATACCGCGTGAGCGTGACCGTCCCTCCCCGGGGCCTCGCCCGGCTCGGCTACGGCTTCACCCCCACCTCGCGGGGCGACCACCGCTTCGGCGAGGTTCACTTGCGGGTGTTTGGCCCCTGGGACCTCGCCTCGCGCCAGTACCGCTTTCCCGCCGCCCGGACGGTGAAGGCCTACCCGGACCTGCTCGCCCTGGCGCGCGACGCGCTGGCGCTGGCCCGCCCGGAGTTGGAGACGGGGCTCGCGCGGATGCGCCGCAGCCTGGGCGAGGGCCGCGAGTTCGAGGCGCTGCGGCCCTACATCCCCGGGGACGACGTGCGGCTCATCGACTGGAAGGCGACCGCCAAGCGGCGCGAGCCCATCACCCGGCAGTACGGCCCGGAGCGGAACCAGACGGTGATGCTGCTCCTGGACTGCGGCCGCCACATGGTCTCGCGCACCGGCGTCCGGCCTGGCGAGGAGCGGACCAAGCTCGACTTCGCGGTGGACGCCGCGCTGCGGCTCGCCCGCGTCTCGCTGGACCGGGGTGACCAGGTGGGCGTCTGTGCCTTCGGCGCGCGAGTGAGGGCCTTCCTCCCGGCGCGCCGGGGGCGAAGCCATCTGCGGGCGCTGGTGGACCTGCTCTACCCGCTGCAGCCGGAGCTGGAGGAGTCGGACTACGCCCAGGCGTTCCAGCTGGTGACCTCCCGCCAGAAGCGGCGCAGCCTGGTCGTGACCTTCACCGACCTGTTGGACGAGGACTCCTCGCGGGCGGTGCTGGACCAGGCGCTGCACCTGCGGCCCCGGCACCTCTCGCTGGTGGTGGCCGCCGCGGACACGGCGATCCTCGGTCCCGCCCGACGCATCCCGCAGGATCCGGCCCAGGCCTACGAGCGCGCCGCGGCGCGTTCGGTGGTCCACGAGCGTGAGCGCTCCATCGCCCGGCTGCGCGAGGCCGGCGCGCACGTGGTGGACGTCCCGGCGCCGGAGCTGAGCGCCGCGGCGATCAACGAGTACCTGGAGATCAAGGCGCGCGGGTTGCTCTGATCTGAGCAGCCGGGGCCAGCCCCCGCTCACCTCGGGTCCTTCTCCATGGGCTGGAGGCGGAAGCCGACCTCCGCGACCTTCGAGCGGTCCTTGGAGATGGTCGCCTTGGCCTTCCCGACGAGGCCCATGGGCTCGTTGCGGCACTCGGTGTCGTAAGTGCCCTCGTAGTAGTCGAGCGGAGGCCCGTTGGCGCGGGCGACGCGGCGGCCACTGATGAAGACCTCGCAGTCCTTGTCGCAGCGGAAGCGCACCCGGCCCAGGGCGAACTGCTCCTTGTGGCGCAGCGTGGAGCCCTTCGCCTGGAGGTGGATGGTCCGCTCGATGCCCAGGTTCGCGGCGGTGAGGTTGAGCGAGACCTTGCCCTCGGGGACCGGCACGCCCTCCAGGGGCGTCGTGCCGATGCGCTTGGTGCCCAGCCAGACCTCCACCGGGACGTTCGACTCCAAAAAGAGCGAGGTCGTGTTGGCCTCGGCGAAGTCGTCGTGGCCGGCGGAGACGCTATGCAGGAAGCCCGAGACCTGCTGCCGCACCTTCGGCACGGTCCAGAGCGCGGCCAGGGCCCCGACCGCGAGCAGGGCCAGGGGCCAGCGGGGCCACGGTCGCCGCTCCCGCTGCGGCTGGGCGCGGGTCTCCTCCTCGTCGTCGTCGTCATCGAGGAAGGACTGCTGCTTGGCCGCCCGGCGCCGCTCGGCGTCCTGCTCGGCGACCTCGGCCTCGTCCATGTAGAGGACGCTCTTCTTCTTCTTCTCCCCGCTCTGCGTCCGGACCGCGGGCACCTGCCCACTGTTGCGGCGGGGCGGTTTCGCGGGGACCGGCTCGGGCTCGGGCTCGGCCTCGACGAACTCGGGCTCGGGCTCGGGGGCAGGCGCTACCGCAGCCTTGCGGATCGCCGAGCCAGTGCGCCTCCTGGGGACCCCGGGCTCGATGCGGGCGCTGGTCTCGCCACCGGGGTCGTGCGGGGCGGCG
>CAZAIE010000241.1:0-8558 GCA_964485035.1 uncultured Myxococcaceae bacterium
CGGTCGAGCGCCGCCGGGGGGACGACGCCGCCCTCGCGGTCGCGCTCGCCGACTGGGCGCAGGCGCTCGAGTCCGACGGGAGGTTCGCGCAGGTCGCCGAGGTCCTGCGGGAGCTCGCCGGCCTCCTCGACGGCCGGCTCGGGCGCACCCCCGAGGCGCTGGCGCTGCTGGAGAAGGCGGTCTCGCTGGCCCCGGAGGATCGCAGGGCGCTCGCGGACCTGGCCCACCTCTCCCTGCGCGCGGGCCGCCCCGCCGCCGCCCGCGAGGCCTTCCGCGCCCTGCTCGCCCAGCTGCCCCCCGAGGCGCGCGCGGAGGACGTGGCCCGCCTCCAGCAGGCCCTGGGCGTCGCCTGCCAGGCGCTGGGCGACCGCGAGGCGGCGCTGAAGGCGCTGGGGGCCGCCTTCGCAATCCGCCCCGGCGACGACGACCTCGGCGATCGCCTCGATGCGCTGCTCGCCGACGCCGGCCGCGAGGCCGAGCGCGCGTCTGCGCTCACCCTCCGCGCCCGCACCCAGCGCGACGCCGGCCGGCCCGGGGCAGCGGCCGCCCTCTTCGCCAGCGCCGCCCGCCTGCTCGCGCGCACCGGGGACGTCCCGGCTGCTCGCGGGGCCTTCGAGGCGGCCCTCGACGCCGACCCCGATGGCCCTGCCGCTCCCGAGGCCCTGGAGGCGCTGGTCCAGGCCGCCCTCGACGCCCTCGAGCCGGCGCGCGCCGCCGAGCTTTTGGCCCGCCGCGCCCGCTTCGACGCCCAGGGCCGCGTGGCCGCCCGCCGCCTCTACCGCGCCGCCGCGCTCCTGAAGGAGGCCCGCCCGGACCGGTTCCGCGAGCTGCTCGCCGCGGCGCTGGAGCGGGACGCCGACTACCCGCCCGCCCGCGCGACCCTGGCCTTCCAGGCGATGGCCGACCGGGACTCTGCCCGCGCGCTGGCGCACGCCCGGGTGGCGCTCTGCGACCCGAAGGACCCCGACGCCCTGGAGCCCGCCGACCGGACCGGCCTGCAGCGGCTGGGGGCCCGCGCCGCGCTGTCCCTGGGCGAGGCCGCGACCGCGCGGGAGCTGCTGAAGGCCTACGCCGCGGCCGCCCCCGACGACGTCGCCGCGCTGGTCGAGTTGGCCGGCCTTCTGCGCGACGAGGGCGCCGCCGCCGAGCTGGTGGTGGTGCTCGAGCAGCTCGCCCGCCTCCAGCGGGGGACCCCGGCGCTGGCCAGCCTGCGCGAGCGCGCGGGGCTCTTGCTCTCCCTCTCCCGCCGCGCCGAGGCCCTCGCCTGCTGGCGCGAGGCGCTGGCCCTCGACCCGGACGACCGGCAGTCGCTCGAGGGGCTGGTCCGCGCCCTCCCTCTCTCCGAACCGGCCGAGCGCCTGGCCCTCTTGCGGCGGCTCGCCGGCCTGGAGCCGGACGCTGAGCGCCGCGCGGCGCTGCGGGTGGAGTGCGGGGACGTGCTGGTCTCGCTGGGGCAAGCAGGGGAGGCCGCGGAGGACTTCGACGCCGCCTCCCGCCTCGCCTCCGACCCCGCCCCGGCCCTGGACCGGCTCGTCGCCGCCGCCCGGGCCGCCGACGAGGAGGTGCTGGAGGTGGAGGCGCTGGCCCGCCGCGCGCACCTGGCCGCGGACCGCGGGGAGCGCGACGCCCCCGAGCGGCTCCTCGCCGCCGGCACCCGGCTGTCCCTGCTCGCCATGGCCCCCGAGGCACGCCACGCGGTCGCGCGCGCCGCCGAGCTCGCCCCCGCCGCGGCGCCCTCCCGGCACGAGGCGCTGGCGATGCTCGCCGACCTGCACGAGGCCGCGGGGGAGCGGGCGGAGCTGGTGCAGGCGCTGGGCCGCCTCGCCGAGCTGCAGCGGGGCTCCGTCCGCTGCGGGACGCTCCTGCGCCAGGCCGCGCACCTGGGCGCGCTGGGACGTCGGGAAGACGCCCGGGCCGCGCTGGACGCCGCCCTCGCCGCCTCCCCGGGCGACCGCCGCGGGCTCCTCGCCGCCCGCGACCTCTGCCAGCAGGTCCGCGACGACGCGATGCTGGTGATGGTGCTGGAGGCGCTCCTGAGCCTGCCGCTGCCCGACCGGCGCATCGCCGCGGGCCAGGCGAGCGAGCTGGCGGACGCGTGGCTGCGCGTGGGCGACTCCACCCGCGCCGAGGCGGCGCTGCGGCAGACCCTGGCCTTCGACCGCGACTACCCGCGCGCGGAGGAGCGGCTGCTGCAGCTTCTGCTCCTGCGCGGCGAGGTCACCGAGGCGCTGCCGCTGGGCGAGCGGCTGGCCCGCGCGCTGCCCGACGAGGCCGCGGCCGAGCGCCTGCTGGACCTGTCCTGGCGCGCCGAGCGCGAGCTGGGGGACGGGGCCGCTGCGCTGCGCTGCGCGCGGCTGGCCGCCGAGCGCGCGCCGGAGGACCCCGCGGTGCAGCGCCGGCTCTCGAAGCTGCTCTACCTCGCCGGCGCCGGCCCCGAGGCGCTGGAGCTCGCCCGGGTGTGCGCCCGCGCCGCGGACTTCGACGCCCAGCCGGAGCAGGCCCGCGAGGCCCTGCTGCGCCTCGCCGACCTCTCGCTGGTGGCGGGGGACCTGGCCCTGGGCACCGAGGTGCTGCGCGGCCTGCTCGAGCGCTGCCCCACCGACGCCGCCGCGGCCGACCGGCTCTACGAGGCGCTGCTCCCCCAGGACCCCGCCGGCGCCGTGGCCTCGCTGGCCCGGCACGCCCGCGCGCTCACCCCGGGCTCGCGCAGCCGGGTGGTGTTCCTGCGCCTGGCGGAGGACTCCCGCCGCCTGCTGGGAGCCCCGCGCGCGGCGGCCGAGTTCCTGGAGCTGGCGCAGGCGGTGGGGGGCGACGACACCGACCTCGAGGTGCTGCGGCTGGAGGTGCTGCGCGAGGCCGGCGACGTGGAGGGCCTCGCGGAGTCGCTGCGGGTGATGGCCGAGCGCGCGGTGGCGGCCCGGGACCCGGAGCGGGCGCTGGTGGCGCTGGACGAGCTCGCGGCGGTCCTCGCCGAGCGGGACGCGCTGGGCGCGGTCTCGGCGCTGGGGCAGGCGGTGGCGCTGCTCTCGGACTCCGGGCGGGGCGCCGAGGCGGCGCGCCGGCTGGTGGCGCAGGGCACCCTCCTGCGCGACGCGGTGGGCGACGAGAGGAACGCCGAGCGCGCGCTGCGGCGGGCCTTCGAGATCGACCCGGCCGAGACCTCGGCGGCGCGGGACGCCGCGGCCCTCTGCCGGCGCCGGGGCGACGCGGCCGGCGAGGCGGGCATCCTGGAGGCGCTGATCCCGGCGCTCCCCGCCGCGGAGCAGGTCGAGGTGCGGGTCGACCTGGCCCGTCTGCGCTCCTCGCTCGGCGAGGCCGGCGCGGCGGTGGCGGTGCTGGAGGACGTGCTGCGCGCCGAGCCCCGGAACGACGAGGCCCGCGAGCTCTACGAGGCGGTGCTGCAAGGCGAGGGGCGCCTCGCGGAGCTGGCCCGCAGCCTGGAGACCCGGGCCGCCTTCGCCGCCGAGGGGACGGTCCGGGCAGGGTGGCTGCGCCGGGCGGCCGAGCTCTACCTCGGCCCGCTCGGGGACGGCGAGTCGGCGGCGCGGGTGCTGCAGGCCGCCTGCCGCGCGCTGCCTGGCGACCTGGACCTGGCCGAAGCCTGTGCGGGGGCCCTCGCGGCGCTGGGCCGGGTCGACGAGGCCGCTCCGCTCGACGCGGCGGTGGTCGCAGCCGACCCGACGCGCGAGGGGGCGTTCCTCCGCTGCGCCGGCCGGCTGCGCGAGGACGGCGACCTCGGCGCCCTGGCGATGCTCCTCGAGGCCCGCGCCGACCGGCTGCCCGAGGGGGCGCACGCGGCCCGCGCCGAGCACCTGGTCGAGGCCGGGGCCCTGCGCGACCGGCTGGGGGACGCCGCCGGCGCCGCCCGGGACGAGGAGCGGGCCTTCGAGCTCCACCCGGCGAGCGGCCGCGCCTTCGCGGCGGTGATGGCCCGCGCCGGGGCGGACGTGGAGCACCTCGCGGCCCTGCTGGTTCGCCGGGCGCAGGCCGTGCCGGCGGAGGCGCTGGAGCTGCACCGCTCGCGCGGGCAGATGCTGGCCGGGGCCGGGCGCGCGGCCGCCGCGGCCGAGGCCCTGGACCAGGCGCTGGCGCTGGACGGGCGCGACCCGGAGTCGCTGGCGCTGCGCGGGGACGTGGCCGAGGCGCTCGCGGGCGACGCGGGCGCGGCTCCCTTCGACGAGCGGCTGCTCGCCGGGGCCGGCCGTCCCGTCCCCCAGCAGTCCCTCGCCCGCGCCCATTACCGGCTGGGCTTCCTCGCCCTCTCCCGCGCCGACGCCGCCCTGGCCCAGGAGCACCTGGGGGTGGCCTACGCGCTCGACCCGCTGCACCCGCGGGCGCTGGCGGCGCTCTCCGCCCTGGCCGACGGCTACGCCCGGGCGGGCGACCGGACCATGCACTACCGGGTGCGCATGGCGCTGGCCACGCGAAGCCCCGAGCCCGCGGAGCGGGAGACGTCGCTGTCCGCCGCGGCGGACAGTGCCCCGGACCTGGCGAGCGAGGCGGCGGCGCTGGCGCCCCTGGCGGAGCTGCGGCCCGGCGACTCGCAGCTCCTGGAGCGGCTGGGGCAGGTCTACTCCCGGCTCCAGCGCACCGCGCCCGCGGCGGCAGCGCTCGAGCGCGCCGCCGCCGCCGAGCCCTCGGGCCCCCGCCGCTCGAAGCTTCTGCTCGCGGCCTCCGGCCTGCTCGACCTGCACGACGCCGCGGCCGCGCGGGCGATGCGGCTGGACGCGTGGCGAGCGGACCCGGCGAACCTCGAGGCCGCGCGGGCGGTGCTGCCGCTCTTGCGCGCCGAGAGCGAGCTCGACGGCCTGCGCGACGCGCTGGCGGTCGTGGCCGCGGTGTCGCCGGACTCCGCCGAGGCCGCGACGGCGAGGCTGGAGTGGGCGGGCCTGGCGGAGTTGGGGGGCGACGCGGTGGCCGCTGCGGACGCGTGCCTGGAGCTGGTCCGCCGCGGGCCGGGGCCGTGCTTCGCCGAGGCGGCTGCGCGCGCCCACCCGCTGCTCGTCTCCCTGGGGCGCTACGCGGAGGCGGCGGAGGCGCTGGCGGCCTCGGCCCGGACGCTGGGCGATCGCCGGGAGCGCGCCGAGCGGCTCGCCGAGGCGGCGGACCTCTTGGAGCGCGAGGCCCACGACCCCACCGGCGCCGCGGGCCTGCTCGCCGAGGCGGCCGCGGTCGACCCCGACTCGCCGCAGCCGTTCGCGGCGCTGGCGGCGCTGCGCGAGCGCCAGGGCGACCTTCCTGGCCGGGCGAGGGCGCTGGAGCAGGAGGCGGGGCGGCTGGCGGGCGAGCTGCGCGCCGAGCGCCTGCGCCAGGTCGGCGAGGCCTGGGCAGCAGCGGGCGAGGCGGCCCGCTCGCTGGCGGCGTTCGAGGCCGCGTCCGAGGCGGCGCCTTCCCGGACCGATCTGCGGCTGGCGCTGGCGGACGCGTGCGAGGCGCAGGGCGAGCTCCCCCGCGCGCTGGCGCACGTGCTGCGGGTGGCCGCGGCTGCCGAGGGCGGGCCCCGCCGTCTCCTGCTCAAGCGCGCGGCGAGGCTGGCCCGGGACGCCGGCCGCGCCACCGAGGCCTTCCGGATCCAGCGGGTGGTCTTCGAGCTCGACCCTGCCGACGGCGAGGCCTTCCAGGCGCTGCTCGCGGCGCCGGCGCTCGCCGACCCGGCGCTGCGGGTCGAGGTCCTCGACCGCCGCGAGCGGGCCCTGGAGCCCCTGGGCGAGCTGGCGCGCGGCGAGCGGCTGGCACTGCTCGACGAGCGGGCTCTGCTCTCCGCCGGGCCGCTGGGCGCGACCGCCGCGGCCGAGGCTGCCTGGCGCCGCGCCCTGGGGCTCGAGCGGCTGCACCGGCCGGCGCTGGCCGGGCTGCGGGAGCTGGCCCGCGTCCAGAAGGATCTCCCCGGGCTGCTCGGGCTCCTCGAGGCCGAGGTCGAGGCGTCGGCGCCGGGAGCGGAGCGGTACGCGGCGCTGCTGCAGCTCGCCGCGTCGGCCACCCCGGCCGAGCCCTTCGTCGCCCAGGACGCCTGGGAGCGGGCGCTCGGCGAGGCCGCGCTGGCGGGCGCCGACCCGGCGGTGGTGGAGCTCGAGCTGGCGCGCTCGCTCGCGCAGACGCGGACCCGGCCGGTGCGAGCCCTGGAACTCCTCGAGCGAGCCCTCGAGCGGCATCCCGAGGACGTCTCGCTGCGGGCGTTGGCCGCGGGCGCGGCCGAGGAGGCGGGGGACCGCGAGTCCGCCCGCCGGCACCTGCGGCGCTGCCTCGAGTCCGCCCCCGACGACCCCGGCTTCGCCCAGCGGCTGGAGGCCCTCGGGGCCGGGGCCCCCGCCGACCGCGCGTGGCTCGCCACCTTCCGGGCTCGGCGCGAGGCCGACCCCGCGGTCGCGGGGCAGCTCCACCTGTGCGCGGCGCGCGATCTGCGCGAGGCCGGGGACCTCCCGGGCGAGCTCGCGGCCTTGGACGAGGCGCTGGACAGGGACCCCACGTCGCAGCCGGCGTTCGAGCGGCTCGCGCAGCTGCGCTCGGACGACCCGGTGGCGCTGCGGGAGCTGCTCGAGCGTCGGGTGGCCGCCTCACCCCAGGACCTCCCCACGCTGGCGCTGCGGCTGGGCGTGCTGCGGCTCTCGAGCGGTGACGCGGCGGCGGCCGCCGAGGCCTTCCAGTCGGCCGTGTGCCAGGCCCCCGCGGACGAGGCGGCCCTGCACGGACTCGCCGAGGCTCGGGTGTCGGCGGGCCTCTGGGACGCCGCGGACCTGGACCGGACGCTGGCCGGGGCCCAGGCCGCGGTGCCGCCGGTCGCCCGCACCGTGGCGCAGTCGCTGGAGTCCTCGGGGCGGCACGAGGAGGCCCTCGCGCACTGGACCCTGGCGGCCCGGCATGCGGCGGACCCCTCCGAGGACCTGGCGGGCGTGGCCCGCGCGGCGAAGGCGCTGGGGCAGCCGGAGGCGGCGCTCGCGGCCTGCGAGCGGCTCCTCCAGGCCCTCCCGCGCAACGCGCAGGCGGCGCAGGTGCACCTCACGGCCAGCGAGTGGTGCGCCGCCCTGGACCGGCCCGAGGAGGCGCGGCAGCACCTGGAGGTGGCGGTGCTCCAGGGGGCGGGCGGCGCCGCGGCGTTGAAGCGGCTGGCCGAGCAGTACGAGGCGGAGGGGACCTGGCCCGAGGCGGCGGCCACCTTCACCTGGTACGCGGGGCAGACCGAGGACCCGGCGGAGCGCGCGGCGGCGTGGCGCCGGGCCGTGGAGATCTACGCCGGGCGCGTCGGGGACCCGGTCCAGGCTGCGGCCATGGCCGAGCGGGCGCTGCAGGACGAGCCCGGTGCGGCCGACCTCGTGCTCCGTGTGGCCCAGCTGGAGATCGAGGCGGGGGCGCCGGCGCGGGTGGTGAGGGCCTGCGAGCGGGTAGGGGCGGTGCTGGGCGCGCAGGCGCTCTCGCCGCTGCGGCTGGCGTTCGCCCGGGCGCTGCAGGCGTCGGGGCGCGGGGCCGAGGCCGTGGAACTCTTGAAGGAGGAGCTGGTCGAGCGCTTCGACGAGCAGGTGGGCGCCGAGCTGCGCGACCTCGCCGACGCACTGGGCGACCAAGAGACGGCGATGGCGGTGGAGACCGCCCTGGTCGAGCAGCTCCCTTCGGGGCGCGCCCGCGAGGGGGCGGAGCGGCTGCGGGCGCTCGCCGCGAGGCTGGAGACCGACGAGCCCAGCCGCGCCGCCGACCTGCTGGTCCAGGCCTCCCGTCTCTCGCCCGCGACCGACGACCTGGAGCGCGAGGTCGGGCTGCGCGAGCGCGGCGGGGACCTCGCCGGCGCCGTGGCGCCCTTGCTGCGGCTGGCCCGGAAGACGCCGGTTGCGCCGGGGTGGCTGCAGGAGCTCGCGCGGGTGCTCGAGGCCTCGGGCGCGGCCGACCGCGCGGAGGCGGTGCGCTCGCTCCTGCGCTTCGAGGACCCCGCACACCGCTTCCCCTCCGCGGCCATCGGCCGGGCGCGGGTGGACGACGGCCTGCGGGCCCGTCTCTACCAGCCGCTGGCGCTGGGTCCCGTGGCGCAGCTGCTGCGAGCGCTGGGCCCGGCGTTGGGCGCGGCCTTCCCCGCCGACCTCTTGGCCCGCGGGGTGGGGGACTCGGACCGCGTCGGCGCGCTGCACGCCCCGGCGCTCGCCGCCCGCGTGCGCGAGGCCCGCGAGGCGGTGGGGCTCCCGGCGCTGGAGGCCTTCCTCTCTCCCAACGGCGGCACCGAGGTCGCGCTGGAGCCCTCGGACCCGGACGCGCTGGTGGTCGGCCTGGGGGCGCTCACCGAGCTCGAGCCGGGGACCCTCTCCTTCCTCCTCGTCCGCGCGGCGGAGCTCTCGCGGGCGGGCCACGCGCTGGCCGCACAGGCGGGCCCCGACGGCCTCGAGGGCCTGGTGCGCTGCGCGCTCTCTGCCGCCGGGGTGTCGCTGGCCGTCCCCGAGCCCTTCGACGCCATGGTCGAGGCCACCGCCGAGCAGTTGCAGCTCCACGCGCCGGCGGGGCTCGCGGCGCTGCTGCCCGCCGCGGCGGAGGCGCTCCAGGACCTGGAGCCGGTGCTCCTGCTCGACGCGCTGGAGCGG
>CAZAIE010000242.1:0-8541 GCA_964485035.1 uncultured Myxococcaceae bacterium
GCAAGGTCATGGCCGGAGTGGTTGAGCACCACTCCGGCCATGACCTTGCTGCCCGCGCCGACGACGATGGGCCCCAGCAGCGTGGCCCCGGGCCCGACGTGGACGTTCGACTCGAGCAGCGGCGCGCCAGACTCGCGCGTCACGGGATCCGTGCCGACGCCGAGGGTGACGCCCTGGAAGAGGATGCAGCCCGGCCCGACGCGCGCGGAGTGGCTGATGGCCAGGCCGAAGCCGTGGACCAGCATCACCCCGGGAGCGAGTTCGGCATCCCAGTGCAGGTCCGAGCCCCAGACGTGGCGGATGGTCCGGGAGACGACCTTGGCGGCGAGGGTCAAGCGCGCATCGCGCAGCGCGCGCATCACGCGGTACGCCGCCAGCTCCTGCAGGCCGATCTTCTGGACCAGGTCCTGGGCGAGGTTTCCCGTCGAGGCAGTCGCGTGGCCGTACTTCTGCTCGTAGCGGCGCATCGCCGCCTGGTCGGCGCGGATCTCGCGCAGCGCCCGGACCAGCAGCGAGCCGCGCCCGGCGCCGAGGAGCCGCACCGCCGCGTAGGCCAGGATGCCGGCGAGCGCGCGGGGCAGCGGCCCCGCCTCGCCACGCAGGCCGCGGAAGTAGTCGAGTCCGAAGACCACGTTGGCCGCAGCCAACGCGGCGCGCTCGTGACCGCGCCTGCCCAGCGCCTCGCCCACCCGGTACGCCGCCGCCGCCAGGGGCTCCGAGAGCTGCGGGGCCAGCACGGTTGCCGCCATCAGCGGACGGGAAGCCGGGTGCAGGTCGAAGAGGAACCTCCAGGGGTTCGCCCCGGCGGCCTCCGGGTGCTTGTGCGCGAGGCGCAGCGCGTAGGCCCCGTACTTCACCGCGCGCGCCCGCCAGCGCTCGAGCGAGGTGTGGTCCGAGCCGTGGAGGGTGACCGCCTCCGGCGCGAACTCGAAGCGGACCCCAGACTCCTGCAGCTTGAGGCCCAGCTCCACGTCCTCCGAGTGTCCGAAGCTCGGGTCGAACCCGCCCACGGCGAGGTAGTCGGCGCGGCGCAGCGAGACGTTCCCGGTGTAGAGCGCGAGGCCGTCCGGGGACTCGCCCCGGGCGAAGCGCGCCGCGAGCTGGTCGATCTTCGCTGCGTGCCAGCGCTCGAAGAGCGGCATCTCCACCGAGGGGTCGCGGGCGATGCGCCCCAGCACCACCCGCCTCGCCCCGTCCGCGTGGCGGCGCAGGTGCCGCTCCAGGAAGTCCGGCTCCACCTGCATGTCGTCGTCGATGATCACCAGCACCTCGCCGCGCGCGGCGAGCACGCCCCGGTGCCGCGCCGCCGCCGCCCCGCGGTTGGGCTGCTGCTCGAGGCGCAGCTCGAAGGGGTACGCCGTGTGCCCCAGGCGTTCGGAGGTGGGCGGCACCGAGCCGTCGTCCACCACGACGACCTCGAACAGGTCCGACGAGAGCGTCTGCCGGGCGAGCTGGCCCAGGAGGTGCGCGAGCCGGTCCGGGCGCTGGTACGTCGCCACCACCACCGAGAGCGGCAGGTTCATCGCGCGCCTCCGTCTGCGTGGAACACCGCCGCGCCCACCACCTTCTGCGGGCCGATGAGCTCCAACGCCTGGCGCCCGTCCTCCAAGAGGTCGCGCCCCAGCTCCACGCAGAGCAGCGCCGCGTCGCACGCCCGCGCGATGGGAACCCCCACGAGGCTGGACGACAGCGGGGCCAGCGCGACCAGCACCCGGTCGGCCCCGCCCGGCTCGGAGATCTCCTCGAGGATGGTCGCCACCTGCCGCAGCTCCAGGTGCGTGCCGTCCACCACCACCACCGCTCGGTGCGCGTGGATGCCTCCCACCTCCGCCAGCGCGTTGGCCACCTCCAACGCGAGCTGCGCACCGCCAAGCGGAACCACCGCGAGCGTCCGCCACGAGGTCCGCAGGAGCTCGAACCACAGCCGCTGGATCTCGTGGGAGGGCTGGCCCCACGGCCGACCGCCGGGCGAGGGAGTGGTCTCGGCAGGCACCGGACCGAGAGTGGGGAGAGGGACGCTCATCGGACCTCCCGCGTGGTGCGGACCCAGTTCGAAGCGGCGGGCGGGCGCGAGGCTCGGGCCAGCAGCTTCCAGACGAGATAGAGCGGCGCGTGGGCCAGCGCGCCCAGGCCCGCGAGTCCGGTCCCCGAGAGCTGCCAGCCGCGCGCGACGTAGGCCACGAGACAGCCAAGGCAGGCCATCCAGACCATGGGCACGAGGACCGAGACCCCTGCGAGCCACGCGGCCAGGGCGGTCAGCGTTCCCAGGGCGATGCCGGCCCCGAGCTGGGCGAGAGGAGGCACGAGGAGGTCCACCGCAAGATCGAGCCGGACGCGGTCACGCTCTCGAAGCGCGGCCCTCAACAGTCGAGGCGCCCAGCGACGCGCCAGGGACCACCGCCCACCCTCCCAGCGGCGACGCTGGGAGACCGAGGCCTGGGCCCCCGCGACCATCTGGCCGAAGACCTGCGCATCGTCCGCGTACCAGACCCGGTGGCCGGCCTCGCCGAGCTGCAGCCCGAACTCCACGTCCTCGACCACGGAGTACGCCTGCGGCGGAACCTCGGCGAGCAGGCTGGTCGAGAGGCACATGCCGTTGCCGCGCAGCCCGCACGAGAGCCCGAGCCGCTCGCGGCCGAGCGAGCGCACGCGGTGGAAGGCCGCGAAGGCGATGGCCATGAGGCGCGTGCGCCAGCCTGCCTCGGGGTTGCGCACCGAGTAGTAGGCCTGGACGGCGCCTGCGCCCTGGGCGAGCCGCGCCGCGAACGCGCGCAGCAGCGAGCGATCGACGATCGTGTCCGCGTCCACCACGACCACCGCGTCAGCGAAGGCGTCGCTGCGGCACCAATAGAACGCGAGGTCGAGCGCGTAGCCCTTCCCGCGGCGAGCAGGGTCGTCCCGGACCAGGACGTAGGCGCCCGAGGCGGCAGCGACCTCGGCGGTGTGGTCGGAGCAGTTGTCGGCCACCACCACGATGCGGCGGTCGACCGCGGGCCAGTCCAGGGCCGTGAGGCTCGCGAGCGTCTCGGCGAGGTGCGCCTCCTCGTCGTGGGCCGGGACCACGAGGTCGAAGCGCAGGTTCGGGACGGCTCCAGCAGGGGGCGACCGCCGCCCCGAGAGGAGGGTCAATAGGCCAAGGTAGAGGGCCAGCAACCCGAACGGGATAGCGAAGACCAGCAGGACGATTTCGAGAGCGGCGAGCACGCCTCCTGGATGATCTCGGTGGGGCGTGGTTCCGGCGCAGGTGCCCAAATCTCGGCAGGGTGCACGCGGCTTGGGCTGAGCCTAGGGATCGGCTCCTGAAGCCTGAAGTCCGAGGTCCGGAGACGCCGGCCGACCTGCCCCTTGGCTCCGGCTCGGCCGGCTCAGGGCAGGACCTCAAGCATCTCAACGTCCTGGGCCCCGACCGTGACCTCCACGCGGGTCGCCCCAGCCGGGAGGGCCAGGTCGGCGCCACCCGCGAGCCTCGCGCGGAGCCTCGTCGCGCCGCTCCCCAGCCCCAGCGCCTGCCGGTCCAGCGTGAGGGTCGCGGTGATCGCCGTGTCGGTCGTGTTGCGCAGCGTGACGAAGGTCGTCCCCGGGGCGCGGCCCCAGCGCTCCAGGTACAGCTCCGGGTTCGAGGTCCACGCCCCCGGCAGCGCCTGCCACCCGGCGCGGCTCAGCTCCTTCACCAGCGGGACGTAGCGCTTGAAGTGCGCGCGATCGCGGTTGTAGAGCGCCGGGTTCGCGAAGTACGGGTCGCTCGAGGCATCGGCGCTGAACATGCTCGGGTAGATCCCGTAGAAGAGACAGACCCGCATGTAGCGCTCGACCATCGCGCTGGTGAAGTGCGCGAAGTCGGTGTTCATGAGGAAGCCGTAGGGTCGCTGCCCGGACATCGCCCGGTAGTAGGTGAGCATCCGGTCGTCCTGGGGCACGAGCGTGAAGGTCCCCGCCACCTCCTTCACCCAGTCGGTCTCCTGGCCGGTGAAGTCGAGCAGGTCGGCGCCGAAAGGGATGCCCAGCAGGCCGCCGTTGGCGATGAAGAACTTCCCCGCCAGAAGCTCGCGCTTCACCTTCCGCGCGAACTCCACCGTGGAGAAGATGACCGGCATCCCCACCGCGTAGGGGCTCTCGTGGGCGAACGTCGGGGGGACCTCGGCGGGGCGCAGGTGGCCACGCCGGAAGTCGAGCCGCGTCGCCGACATGGTGAAGCTGTCCAGGTAGTCGCCGTCGAGGCCGGGCCGGGAGACGTACACGTCCTTGGCCGCCTGGTTCCAGGCGTACAAAGCCTGGTCGAGCTGGTAGGGCGGCGCGGCGATGCCGGGCAGCGGCGAGAGGAAGAAGAGCGCGCACTTCCCGGAGCACCAGGGCGGCCCCGAGGTCTGGCCCTCGTAGAGGTAGCGCTGCGCCGCGTCGAAGATGCCCGAGCTGAGCGTCTTCTCGGCCTGCCGCTTCTGCTCCGCGGTCCCGTTGGCGTACTGGCCCTGCACCCAGGCCATCACCTGCGCGTAGTCCATGGGATCGACGCCCGCCGCGTCCGGGATGCGAAACCAGGTGCTCCCCGGCTCGGTCAGGTACCGGAAGGTGAGGATGCCGTGGGCGTCGTCGAAGTCGGAGTACTGCACCGAGGCCTCGTGGATGCCGAAGTGGAAGTCGTCGATGGACTCGCCCGCGGCGTGCTGCAGCTTGGAGAGATCGTCGAAGGCGTTCCAGATGCCCTCGCGCTCCACCGGGATGCGCCGCGCGAAGTGCGTGGGGTGGCGCGCCTGGAAGCCCGCCAGGGCGCTGCGGAAGCCGTCGGCGGCGCGCGCGTGGCGGGTCCGGTACAGGACGAGCTCGGTGGACGCCCTGCTCGGGCTGCGCTCGGTCGCCGCGGTGAGTCCCAGGTCGAGCGCGACGTAGAGCTGCCGGGTGTGGGGCTGGAACACGAGCCTCGCGATGCGCGGCTGATCGACCGGATAGCCGAGCGCGAGGCCGCGCCCTTCGTCGAAGACGGTGGTGAACGGGTAGCGGCTGAACTCGCCCGTCGCCCCGATGGGGTCGAACCAGAAGCGGGTGGTGTTGGTCAGCTCCTTCGCGCCCGTCGCAGGCCGGACCCGGCGCGGGTCCTCGCCCCAGCTCGCTCCAGCGAACCCCGCCGGGAGCGCCCAGTAGAGCGTCACCGGACGGTCGCGGCCGGAGGTGTCCGCGACCTCAGCACGGATGCGGATGCGGTCGGCCTCGGCGCTGTACGTTGCGCGCAGCTCCAGCGACATCGCGGCAATGCTGCCCTGGTGCTCGACTGAGCTCCCCGCGCGACGGACCACGCCCCCGGGCGCGACGTAGTCGGTGGTGCCCATCTCGTGGACGAAGAGCCCACTCGCCCAGTCGTAGGCCGTCTCCAGGACCTCGTCGCCGTCGAGCTTCGCGGAGGCCAGCGCGCCGCCCCGGGACCAGACCGCGAGCGAGAGGCCATCCTCCGTCGTGAGCGGCAGTTCGGCGCCGCCGGTGACGGGCGAGGACGGACGGACCCCAGCGACCTGCTGACCATCGAAGCCGAGCACGTCGGCCTGCACCTCGGAGAGCGTCAGGTCGTCCACCCATGCCGTCCCCGCGTGCGCGCCCCGGAGCAGCACGTAGAACGAGACCTCCTTGATCGGATAGGCCGGCGTCGCGAAGCCCTCGCGCTGCTGCCAGTCGTGGGTGCCCACGTCGAAGGGCCTGGCCGTCGTCTGGCCCCACAGCGAGCACGGCTCGCTGGTGGACTGCTCGCAGCCGCGCACCGGGTCCTCGCTCTTGGGGACGTAGCGGATGTCGAGGTAGAGGCCGAAGTCCTTGTCCGGGGAGCCGGTCACCGCGTCGGCTTTCATCCACCCGGAGAAGTAGATGGCGCGCGGCTCGCTCTGCTTGAGCGAGACGGTCTGATAGAGCCCGGAGCCGGTGGCGTCGGCGGGGGTGCGGACGAGCTTTGCGCCCGCGCCGCTTCGCCCCTCTCCGGGAGCCGGCACGAACCCCTTCTGGTAGCCACGCCAGGCAGAGAAGCCTGCATCGCCCTCGAAGGAACCCGAGGGGAGCACCGAGGCCTTCATCGGGGTCGAGGACCCGGCGACCCGGAAGACGAGCCAGGGCTCGAGCGGCGCCTCGCCGCCCGCGTCGGGCCCCTCCACAGCCGAGTCCGAGGTCGACGCGTCGGGACCGGGCAAGGTGGCGTCGGGCGGCTGAGACTCTGCGTCGGAGGCGAGCCCTGGTCCTGCATCTCCCGCGAGGACCGCCGCGTCAGGCCCGGAGGGAGTGGGCTCCGACGAACAGCCCGGCAGCGCACGGAGAGTCAGGACGAGGAGCAGCAGCGGTCGCAGGTTCATCGGCGCCTCCCAGGGGCCGGGATGTTAGCCCGGCCCCTGCGGAGTCACCGCCCTGGCTCCTCGGGAGCCACGAGCGCCGCCAGGAGGATGGGGCGCAGGTCTTCGCTCACGAGCGGAAGCCCTGCCGCTTCGCGGGAGCCGGCCCACCGTCGCTCGGCCGTTCGCGCAGGGAGCGCGCCCAGCGCGGTGGCGTCGTGGAGGGCGAAGTAGCGCACGCGCTTGAGGTGCGATGAATCGCCGCAGGGGTACTCGAGCGCGCCCAGCTCCCGGCCGGGCCGGAGCGGACCCTCGACGCCGGTCTCCTCCCGCGCCTCGCGCACCGCGGCCTCCTGGGGCAGCTCGTCCCACTCGATGCCCCCCTTGGGCAGCTCCCAGGCTCCAGGACGCACGCGGATGAGCAGGACCTCCGGACCCTCGGCGCTCCGGCGCACGACGGCCCCACCCGCGCAGATCTCGCTCGGACGCCCCGGGAGATCGAGCGTGAGAGGCCCGAGCAGCCCCAGCCCCTGCGCACGCTCGAGGAACCAGGTGAGCGGCTGGTTCCGGCGCCAGCCGCCGACGCAGTCCACGCGGTCAGCGACCATGAACAGGGCAAGCAGGCCGAGGTCCACCTCGCGCGCGAGCCGCGCCCAGGCCTTGGGAGAAGGCGGCTGCCCGCGGGCGGCGGACTTGGACCAGGGGAGGTTGGTGTCGTGCCAGCGGACGAGCCCCAGCAGCTCGAGGTCGTCGATGCCGCACTCGGCGAGCACCTCCAGCGAGCGCTCCGGGTTCGCGGTCCCGGTGATCTTCCCGAGGTCGTGGACGCGGCCAAGGTCCTCGAGCAGCGCGACCTCGCGCTCCGAGCGGCCGTTGGCGAGCGCCAGCTCGCGCGCCAGAGCCGCAACGGCCTCGGAGTGGGCCCAGGCATCGGGCGCGGTGTGGCGGCGGGGGTTGAGGGTGACCGACTTCATCCGCTCGTAGGCGGCGGCGAATGCGGTGTTGGACAGGATCGACATGGCGTACCTCCTGAACGCCAAGGTACGAAGTCGATGTATCCAGCAGAACTATTACGTTCGCATCGTTGATAGTCATCGCCTATAGCTCTCGGGATGAACTACGACGCCCTCCTCTCCTTCGCGGTCTTCGCCGAGGACCTCAACTTCACGCGGGCGGCGGCGCGGCTGGCCCTGTCGCAGCCGGCGCTGCACGTGAAGATCCGCAAGCTCGCGGAGGACGTCGGTCGCCCGCTGTACCGCAAGCAGGGTCGCGCGCTGCTGCTCACCTCCGAAGGGACGAAGCTCGCGGCCTACGCGAGGGAGGTGCGCGATCGAGGACAGGCGGTGCTCGAGGAGCTGCGCGGTGGGCCGCAGTCGGGCCCGGTGGTGCTCGCTGCGGGCGAGGGCGCGTTCCTCTACCTGCTGGGCCCGGCGCTGCGCCGCTTCCCCAAGGAGCGCTGGCCGCTGCGGCTGCTCACGCTGCGCGGCCCGGAGACCCTGGAGGCGGTGGCTGCGTCACGGGCGCACGTCGGAGTGGTCGCGGCGACCCAGCGACCGGAGGAACTCGAGAGCCAGGCGCTCTGCAAGGTGGGGCAGCGGGTGATCGTCCCTGCCGGGCACCGGCTCGCGCGGCGCCGGCACGTGGCCCCCAGGGACCTCCACAAGGAGCCGCTGATCGTCGTGCCGACCGGGCTGCCCCACCGCGCGATGCTGGAGCAGGCGCTCGCCGCCGACGGGGCGCGGCTCTCGGTCGCCGTCGAGGCCACGGGGTGGGAGCTGATGCTCCACTTCGCGCGCTGCGGCATGGGCCTCGCGGTGGTGAACGACTTCTGCCCCGCTCCCCGCGGAATGGTGGGCGTGCCGCTGACCGGGGTGCCCTCGGTCACCTACTGGCTGGTGCGGCGCCGGGCGATGCGCACGCCGGGCGCGGAGGCGCTGTGGGCGCTGCTCGGGGAGGAGCGGGGGTCGCGCGAGTAGCGGGCAGCTGTATCTAATCCCCACGGCAAAGCGCACTATCGACCCCGCTGCTCACCCTGGGGTCTCCATGCGTTCGAGTGCTGTCGTCATCGTCGGCCTCTGCCTGGGCCGCGAGCGGGTGCTCGAGCGACGGCTCGGGCGAGGTGCCCATCTCCCTGCGGAGCGGAGCAGTGAAGATCCACGAGGGGGAGCGCCACGACTGGACCGGGCTGGACCCGCGCGCGGTCCAGAAGACCTACGTCTCCATCCACGACGTGTCCCGGGAC
>CAZAIE010000243.1:0-8519 GCA_964485035.1 uncultured Myxococcaceae bacterium
ACGTAGACGATGGCGTGATCGAACGCGCCCAGCCCGGGCAGCGCGGGGTGCGGGTCGAGCCACCCGGTGCTCAGGAGCGCCACGTGGGCAGGGATGCCGGCGCGCGCGAGCAGGCCCACCAGCAGCAGCGACATGTCCTTGCAGTCGCCGTACTTGCGCTCCAGCGTCTGGTCGGGCGTGTAGGGGACGATGCCCGCCTGGCCGAAGTGCAGGCCGGTGTAGCGGATCTCCCGGCGCAGCCAGGCGACCAGCCGCCCCACCACCTCTTCGCGCTCCGTGGCGCTCCCGACGATCTGGCGGAGCAGGGGCTCGAGGTCCGCGGTGGGCTTCTGCCGGCCGAGCACCCGCCCGTAGGCCGCGGCGACGTCCTTCCAGCTCCTGCCGGTGGAGAAGCGCAGCGAGGGGACCTGGATGGCCTCGTGGGGGGCGTAGGGCTCGAAGCGGTCGGAGGGCAGGGCGTCGCGCAGCTCCAGCGCCACCCGGGTGCGGCCGCCGGACTCCGAGCGCTCGAGCCGGGCGCTCGTGCCCTGCAGCTCGGCGCGCAGGCCCAGCGCGCGCGGCGCCTCCACCACGAAGCGGACCTGCCTCACTGGCAGGGAGGGGTTCACCGCGAGTCCCCAGGTCCCGCCCTCCTCGAAGAAGGGCCGCTCGTCGCGCCGGGTGAGCAGCTCCTCGACGACCGCGCCGGGCTCGCTGCCGGGCAGCGGGGCGCGCACCACCCGGTCGTCCACGAAGGTGAGCGGGGAGCGCTCCGGCTCCGCCGACTCGGAGACGGTCTTGGGGTCCAGCACCTGCACCCGCCCGCTGCGCAGCACCGAGCGGGCCTCGATGACCGGCCGGGCCTCGAACCAGGGCGACCACTCGCTGCGCGCCACGCCATACCGTCGCGCCGCTTCGGGCGTGAAGCTGCGGAAGACCACCCGCGTGGTGGTGGTGCGCCGGCCCTGCTCGTCGAACGAGACCCGCTCCTCCAGCAGCAGGATCTCGGCGTCGTGGTCCTCGGGCCGAGGGCGGGCGTCGGCGTAGAGGAGGAGCTCGGTGGGGTCGGCGGTGAAGGGCGCGCCGTCCAGCGGGCTGGGAGGCGGCGCGGCGCCCGTGGCAGGGGTGAGCGGCGAGAGCCACGCCAGGAGCCACAGCGTCACCCACGCGTAGCCCGGCTTCCCCGACACCCGTCCCGTCACCATGTCTGCACCTCGTCCCGCGCGGTGCCGTGCTGCGCGCACCTGGGCGGACAGAATCGTCACCAGCGCGCGAGGTAGAAGCACCCGCGCGGCTCGCTGGCCTCGCAGCGGACGTGGTCCACCGTGCCCGCCTTCTCGCCGCAGGCGAAGAGCACGCCCATCATGCAGCCCCGCACCAGGTGGCAGAACACGGGGCTGGGGGAGACGTAGCCACCCATGCGGATCTCCGACTGCCGCGGCCCGGTGGAGCGGATGGCGACGGTGGAGTGCTCGACCACCCGCGCCGCGAGCGCCCCCGCCTTGGAGAGCACGAAGCCGGTCTGCAGGGTGTGCATGAGCACCCGGTAGATGGTGGTGACGTGCTTCTCGAAGCTGTACGCGCCCATGCGCCAGGCCTGCGAGGCGTCGCCGCCGTAGTGCGCCTGGACGATCGCGGCGTCGAGCTCGGCGATGGTCGTAAGCGGGTACCACTCGAAGCCGATGGCCTTGCGGACCACCTCGCGGGGCCCGGCGGGCATGCGCGCGAGCGCGCTCTCCGCGCCCTCGGGGCCGAAGGTCTGGGTGACGAACTCCAGATGGTTGATGAGGGAGACGCCCTTGATGCGGGGAACGCTCGGCATGGTGCCGACAGTGTAACGCACGCAACGCCCAGTCTCCGGGTTCCAAGAGGCCTCGAGGACGCCAACCCCGATGCCGATCTCCTCGCGAGTGTGGCGGCGGCCGGCGAAGTGGCCCCCTGCTGACAGCAAAGTGGCGATGTGCATGGGCGCGCAGGGCGAACTCCAAGCATTCCGGGCAGATGCGCCGCGGCACGCTGCTTGCGTATTCCCTGCCGCACAACACGGAAGGACGGCGCCACTCCGGCGCCGGTGTTCGGAGGAAGCATGAACCGGTTTGTCCGAGGTCTGCTCGGAGCGCTGCTCGTGTGCTCGGGCTGTGCCAGAAGCGTCGGCGATGTCGATCGCACGCAGCCGAACAAGGTGGAGAAGGCGGTCTTCCAGGCGGACCCGGCGACCGGCGCCGAGAAGCTCTGGTACTACCGCGCCACGGTCACCGAGGTCCCCTTCAGCACCGGCTTCGCCTTCGTCGGGCTGCAGAGCCAGATGGAGAAGGTGGTCTGGGACATCCAGGAGGACATGCTCGTCGCCTACCGCGCCTACGAGCACGTGAAGGGCAGCGAGGCGTGGTCCACCCGGCCCGGCACGCGCTTTCGCGGGGCGCCCATCGCCGCCTTCCCCATCACCAGCCACTTCGACGTGGTGCGCGAGTACAACCCGGCGACCGGCGAGCAGACCAACGTCATCGTGGAGAACACCAGCGATCGTCCCTGGCACGAGCGCCGCTACATGCGCGTGGACTGGGGCGACAACCGCATCGCCAACGTCTCCTTCGCCGTCGGCGACCTGAAGACGCAGGCGATGTACTACGTGCAGCCCACCGACGCCGACGCCAAGGACCGCCCGCAGGTGGGCCCGGGCTACGTGGACGTCACCGCCAAGCTCTTCGTCGAGCCGGAGACGGTGGAGTTCCCCGGCGAGGGCGCGGTGCCGATGTGCTGGCTCTGGACCGGGGTGACCCGCGACTGCTACGGGCAGGCGATCAAGGTGCGCCACAGCTTCCTGCAGGCCACCGACGACTCCGAGGAGTACGAGCCGCTGCCGTACGACTCGAAGCAGTTCGCGAAGTTCGGCTACTTCTCCACCAAGCGCTACGTCTACGACCGCGAGCGCGACCTCCTCGAGGGCGGCGTGGAGCAGTTCGCCGAGCGCTGGAACCTGTGGGCGAAGAGCCGGGTGCGCAACGCCGACGGCGGCTTCGACCCCATCCCGCTCGAGCGCCGCGCGCTGCGGCCCGTCGTCTACTACGTCAACGACCAGTTCCCCCGGGTGGACGCGGGCGACGACGTCGGCCTCCTCGACCAGGCCCAGCACGTCGCCGATGCGTGGGACGCGGTCTTCCGGGACACGGTGGAGAAGGTGTGGGCCACCGGCGACCCGGCCGGGCCCAACGCCGGGAAGAAGCCCGCGCGCCTCTTCTTCACCTGCCGCAACAACCCGGTCACCGACGACGACACCAACCTCGACGCCGAGCCCGATCTCTCCCAGTTCGACGTGCGTGACGAGGCGGGCAACGTGGTGGGCACCTCGGTGCCGTTCCCCGCGGAGGCGAAGCCGCAGAACCGCATCTGCGGGCCGAAGGGTCTCAACCCGCAGATCGGCGACCTGCGCTACAGCTTCCAGTACTGGGTCCCCTCCCCGCAGATCGCCTCGCCGCTGGGCTACGGCCCGCACGCCGCGGACGAGGAGACCGGCCGCGTCATCCAGGCCAACGCCTACCTCTACGGCTCGCAGATGGAGACCTACGCGACGCAGGTCGCGGACATGGTCTCCCTGATGGTGGGCGACCTGGAGGAGCAGGACCTCGCCGACGGCACGGTGGTGCGGGCGCTGCTGGAGGAGCGACAGGGGCGCGTGCCCGAGGTGTTCCTCTCCGTCAAGGCGCTGCGCGACTACGCCCGGGACCGGGGCTTTGACGCGCGCGCCCGGGAGCTGGTCGAGGCCGCCAAGGACGGGCGCCTCGCGCACGACTACCTGACCGCCAACCTCGAGGCGCTGCGGGGGAGCTGGGCGGCGAGCTTCCTCATCACCGACGAGGTGGTGAAGGGGCTGGGCGACGGGAGCGACCTCGCCACCGTGCAGGCCGACCCTGCCCGGCGTGCCCGCCTCAACCCCTCGAACTGGGGCCACCCGGCGTACTTCGACTACTACCAGCGGCGCCTGGAGCGGCTCAGCCGCGCGGACATCACCGGCGCCGACTTCCACGACGACGCGCTCTGGTCCCGGGCGCTGAAGATGGCGGAGCAGTATCGCGGGCTGGAGAAGCGCGCGCGCTTCAAGGCCATCCGCCGCGACCTCCTCAAGGAGCTGTACGTGGCCAGCATGATCCACGAGGTGGGCCACACCGTGGGCCTGCGGCACAACTTCGCCGCCTCGGCGGACGCGCTGAACTACTTCACCGGCGGCAAGCCCTTCAACCCGGCGCTGGCGGCGACGCTGGCCCCGCGGGTGGACCCGAAGCTGGGGACGCAGACGATCGACCCGACGGACTACTGGTCGCTGCGCCCGGTCGCGCAGGCCGAGGGCGTCGCGGCGGCGAAGCTCTCGAACCCGCTGCAGCCGACCTACCTCGTGCCCTTCGACTCCTACGTGCTGAAGACCTACCCGCTGAAGGAGCTGCAGTACACGTCGATCATGGACTACTCGGCCAAGCCCAACGGCGACCTCTTCGGGCTGGGCAAGTACGACTTCGCGGCCATCCGCTTCGCCTATGGGCGCCTGGTGGACGTGTTCGATCCCGCGGCTGCGGGGCACCCGAAGCACGCGCTCGACAAGGACCTGGCGGCCAAGCTCAAGGCGGGCGAGTACCACTACACGTTCCTGCCCTACCTCTTCGCCGGCACGCGCGACCCCAAGGACCTGCAGAAGGGCATCGACCTCATGGTGAAGGGTCGCAAGACCATCCGCTGGACCGACCTGCAGGCTGCCCGGGGCCAGGGCGCGGCGCCCGTCGAGGTGCCGTACCTGTTCTGCTCCGACGAGTACAAGGACGGCTCCTCGGTCTGCTACGCGTTCGACGAGGGCCCGGACATGTACGAGATGACGCAGAACGTGCAGTCCATGTACGAGAGCCTCTACTGGTTCAACAACTTCAAGCGCGGACGCGTCTCCTTCGCCCTCGGCGGCAGCATGGGCGGTTACGCCAACCGCGTGATGGCGCGCTACTTCAACGTGCTCTCGAACCAGTACAAGCACTTCGTCAACGACGAGCTGATCATCCGGTCGCGGCGCAACGCCACCTGCCTCGAGGACTTCACCGCCGAGGACGCGCCCGAGAACCGGGTCGACCACTACGTCTCGCCGCTGTGCGGGCTGGACCAGCTCGCGGCCGCCTACTCCTCGCTGAACTTCTTCGGCCGGGTGCTGGCGACGCCGGACGTGGGCCGCTACGGCCTGAACCCCGCCACCGGGGCCTTCCAGAAGGACTTCGAGGGCGAGGACTTCGACGGCAACCCGGTGCGGCACCTGGACGTCGGCCTGGGCACCGGCCGGTACGCACAGTCCGGCTACGACCGGGAGCGCTACGGCTACGACTTCTTCTACAAGCCGGTGCTCATCGGCTCCTGGTGGGACAAGTACCTGGCCATCCAGGCGCTGGGGAACCCGTACACGAAGTTCATCGGGGTGGACACGGGCAGCGACACCCTGGCCTACCTCATCAACTTCAACGACCTCTTCTACAGCGAGGTGAACAACCTGGTGGGAGGCCTCGCCATCCAGGACTTCCGGGCCTACGCGCCGGTGGCCGACGACCAGGGCAAGGTGACCTTCCGCGTGCCCGCGCCGCTCTTCGCGAACCAGAAGCCGAACCTCGCGGGGACCACGCCCGTCGACCCGGACGAGCAGTACACCACGCGGCTGCTGGCGGCCTTCCTGGGCATCTCCTTCTTCTCCGACGAGAAGAGCGACACCAAGTTCATCAACTCCATCAAGATCAACGTCGCTGGCGTGGGCGACACCCCCGAGGTGCCGGCCGACGTCCGGGCGGACCCTGAGCAGTACGTGGAGGTCTCCGACCCGAACACGCGCAAGACGTACTGGGCCACTCGCTACGACCACTACCGCTGGAACGGGAAGCGTGACCCCGACACCGTGCCCCTGGGCTTCAAGCTGCTCTCGACGGTGAAGGACCGCTGCAGCGATGCCACCGGGAACCTCGACGGTGGGTGCCTCGCCAGCGAGTTGCACTTCGTGGAGATCCTGCGCGGCATGGTCCACCACTGGGAGTACGTGCGCGGGATGTGAGTCGGCGCTGGGCGGCGGCCTTCGGGTCGCCGCCTGGCGGGTCGCAGCCAATCCGCGCCCTCACCGGGCGCTCGCAGTCCTGGGAGTCGTCGATGTCTCGTCGTCTGGCCGCGCTGCTCGCGGCGATGTGTCTCTGCAGTTCAAGCGCCAGGGCTGGAGAGGCGGCCTCGGTCGATGGACAGGCCGATCGTCGTCCTCCCCCGGCCGGACGGGCCGATCGTCGTCCTCCCCCGGCCGGACGGGCCGATCGATCGGTGGGCCAGCAGGTGCTCCAGGGCTTCGCGGGCAGCGCGCTCGGCCTCTCGCAGTCGGTGGGGCTGGGGACCTTCGTCGCCGACGAGCACGCCCGGACTCCGACCACGGCGACCCAGCTCCTCTTGGCGCCGCGCTTCGGCTTCGACCTCGGAGGCGTGGCGCTGGCGGTCTCGGCGCGGCAGACGCTGAGCTGGGAGGAGACGCAGCCGGACAACCCCACCGGCAGGCGCTTCGACCTCGACGACACCCGGCTCTCGGTCGCCGCGCCGCGCCTGCTGGTCGAGCCCTTCACCGGCGTGGGGCTGACGCCGTCGGTGCGCTACCTGCTCCCCACCTCGTACGCCAGCCAGGGAGCGGGCTCGCACGGGACGCTGGGGCTCGGGCTGGGGCTCGCCCGCGGCTTCGGGTCGGACAGCGGGAACCAGGTGGAGGTGGCGTACGCCTTCGCCTTCAACAAGGGCTTCGCGCGCTACACCGCCAAGGGCGTCGCGTCCGGCCCCGTCGCCGACCCCGAGGGCCGGGCGGTGGTCCTGTGCCGCAGCGGCGAGAGCACCTGCGCCTCCGCGGGGATGAACACCGACTACTCGTTCGCGAACACGCTCTCGCTGCGCTGGGCCTATGGGCGCCGGGTGTCCGTGGGGCTGGGGCTGACGCTGGTGAACCAGTTCGGGTACCCCGCCGCCGCGATCGACGATCCGTACACCTCGACCAAGACGGACGTGGACGGCAACCCGGTCGCGAGGACGGGCGCCGGGAGGCGGGACGTGGTGTGGGGCTCGTTCGACGTAGAGGTGGCGCTCACCGAGCGCTGGAGCGTGGGGATCTCCGTGACGAACGTCGGCCCGACGCGGACGCGGGACAACCAGCGGCTGCGCTTCCCGTTCTTCGACACCGAGAGCGCCGCCGACAACCTCACCAGCTTCAGCCTGGGGGTCACGGCGACGCTGTAGCCGAGTGTCGTGCGCGCGTGTGCTGGCAGCAGACGAACGAAACGGGACTGAGCTGCCGGCCTCCGTGACGGGTCGGGCGCGCGGCGTGGTTGGTTGCGGAGGGAGCCCGGGCGGGACGCCCGGGACCACGGGCTCTCAGCCCGGCGGAAGCCCCGTTCCCTGGACGCCCTTCCTGCGCCGCAGCGCGCCCGCGACTGCCACCAGCGCGAGCAGGCCCAGTCCCTCTCCGCCGGTCGCGCAGCCGCACGCGCCGCTCTCCTGTGCAGGCGGCTTGGGGGCCCCGGAGTCGGCCGCGACGCCAGCGTCGGCGCCCGCGGCCTCGGTGCGCACGAGGGTCACCTGGAGGCTCGCCTTCTCGCCGCACTTGCCGGTGGCCTCGAGGGCCACGGTGGTCTCGCCTGCGGGGACGTCCAGGTCCTTGGCGGTGAACACGTTCTCAGCGAGGTCCGCGGGCTTGCCGGCGACGGTCACCTCGACCGCGAGCATCCCGAAGACCTCGCCCTCGAGATCGATCGCCGAGGTCTCGACCCGGACCTTGCCGTCCTCGCCGGGTGCCGGGGTCGTCAGCACGATGCGCGGCGCGGCGTCCGTGCCCTTGGCCACCGCTACCTCGACCGTATCGCGCCGGTCAGTGGACACGGTGATCAGCTCGGTGGTGGTCAGGTGCTCCGCGGCGCGGGCCCGCAGGTAGTAGTCGCCCGGCGCGGCGTCGATGCAGAAGGTGCCGTCGGGGCTCTTGCTGGTGGTCGTCGCCACCGCCGCCGCGCACAGGTCCTCGGCCGGCAGCAGCTCGACCGTCGCGCCGCCGAGGCGCGTCGCCTGCGCCCCCTCCTCCACCGTGGGCTCGAAGATGAAGCCGCAGATGCCGCTCTTGAAGTGCACGGTGACCTCCGCGGTCCCCGTCCCCGCGGTGTTGGTGGCGCTAACGGTGATCTTCGTGTCCCCGGACGGCACCTTCACCGGCACGTTGAAGGAGGCGCCCGCGCCCAGCGGCGCGTCCACGCTCTGGGCGCCCCAGGTCACCTTCACGGTCTTCACGTCGGTGGAGTTGTCCACCTGGCCGGTGAGGTCGAACTGGGCCTCGTCGAGCTGCGCGCCGTCCGCGGGCGAGGTGATGGCCACGGTGGGCTTGGCCACCGGCGTCCCGCCCTCCTTGGAGAGCCCGATGGAGCCCCAGGTCGCGCATTCAGGAGCGGCGCAGGCCGTCACGGTCTTGGTCGAGGAGTTGGTCTTGTAGCCTGCGAGCGTCGCCGTCGCGGTGTGGGTGCCGG
>CAZAIE010000244.1:0-2612 GCA_964485035.1 uncultured Myxococcaceae bacterium
CCGAGGTGCGGGCCCTCTCGGTGGGGATGCAGGCCCTGGTCGCAGACAAGGAGCTGTTGGGCCTCTGGGCCGCCAAGGACCGCGACGGGCTCTACCAGGCGACGCTGCCGCGCTTCGAGCGGCTCAAGAAGGACTTCGGGGTCACCCAGTTCAACTACATGGACGAGGAGACGCGGCGGCTGCTGGTGATGACCGACCCCAAGGACCCCAAGCTCATCGGCACGCTGACCAACCGCTTCAACATCGACGAGGCGGCGCGGACCAAGACGTGGGCCAGCGGGCTGTCGCTGGGCTACCACGGCTTCGCGCTGCGCATCACCGTCCCCGCGTACGAGAGCGGGCTCGCCCCGGGCGGCAGGCTCATCGGCTACCTGGAGCTGGGCTCGGAGGTGGGCAAGTTTCTCTCGAGCCTCAAGCGGCAGAGCGGCCACGAGTACGGGATGGTGGTGAAGAAGGCGTCGCTCAACGCCGAGAAGTGGGCCGGCCAGCGCGCCTTCCTGGGCCTGCCCAACAACTGGGACCAGATGAAGGACGTGGTGCTCACCGGCAACACCAGCACCGACGAGTCCATCTTCTCCTTCACCGAGGACCTCGCGGCGCTGCCCGCCGAGGGCAAGGACCTGGGGCTGCTCACCCGCGCCGACCGCCACTACGGCCGCGGGGTGTTCCCCATCAACGACGCCTCCGGCCAGCGCGTGGGCGCGGTCTTCGTGCTCACCGACGTGACCGCGCTGACCGCCCGCTTCGCCGAGGCCCGCTTGGGGATGGTGCTGGTGGCGGTGGGGATGCTGCTGGTGCTCTCGCTCGCGCTGGTCCTGATGCTGCAGGCCTGGGTCTTCCGGCGGCTGGCGCACATCACCGAGGTGGCGACGCGGGTGGTGGGCGGGTCCTACGAGGACCCGGTGAAGGTGACGCAGCACGACGAGATCGGCCGGTTCGAGGAGCTGTTCGAGCAGTTCCGCGCGGTCTTCGTGGGGCTCTTGCACCAGTACCAGGCGCTCGAGTCGCAGCAGGAGAAGAAGGGCCAGCCCCCCAAGGAGTGACCGGCGCCGAGCGCCCGACCCCCACACGCAGGAAGGGCGGGCACCAGTGACGGGCCCGCCCTTCGCGTCTTCGACTGGGGCACTAGGATTCGAACCTAGATAGGAGGATTCAAAGTCCTCAGTCCTGCCATTGGACGATGCCCCACTGCGCCGGGCTGCTGCGGCCCGGCTTTCTACCCTAGATGTCCAGGTTCTGCACCTCGAGCGCGTTCTTCTCGATGAACTCGCGGCGCGGCTCGACCTGGTCGCCCATGAGGATGGTGAAGATCTCGTCGGCGCCGACGGTGTCCTTCACCTCCACCTTCAGCAGCGTCCGGGTGTCCGGGCACATGGTCGTCTCCCAGAGCTGCTCCGGGTTCATCTCGCCCAGTCCCTTGTAGCGCTGGATGCTCTGCCCCTTCGACGCCTCGCGCTTGACCGCGTCCAGCAGCGCCTGGACGTTGCCCACCTGCTGCGGCGTGCCGTTCACCACCAGCGTGTAGGGCGCGGGCCCCGCCTCGCGGAACGCGGTGCGCAAGGCGCGCATCTTGAGGAACTCGGGGCTGCGCAGGAAGGCGTGGTCCACCACCGTCTCGCGGGAAGCTCCGGCGACGTCGCTCCTGAACACCAGCATCTTGCCGCCGAACTCCGGGTCGGGCTTGCGCAGCAGGGTCTCGAACGAGCGCGCCACCTCGGGGGCGTGCTGCTCCACGTAGGCCAGCGCCTTCACCAGCTGCGCCTGCAGCCCGTCCATGTCGTTGAGCGTGTCCGCGTCCAGGTCGGTGGCCTGCACCAGCGCGTCCACCAGCCGGGTGTCCCGCCGGCGCGCGACCGTGGCCAGGCACTCGCGGTACTGGCCCACCTGCTTCAGGAACTGCCGCAGCGCAGGCCCCTCGAGGGCTGGCTTGCCGGCGATGTCGACCTTGCAGATCTGGGTGCCGATCTCGAAGAGCAGGTCTTCGAGCGCTCCCTCGTCCTTGAGGTAGCTCTCCTTCTTGCCGCGGGTCACCTTGTAGAGCGGCGGCTGCGCGATGTAGAGGTACCCGCGCTCCACCAGCTCGGGCATCTGCCGGTAGAAGAAGGTGAGCAGCAGCGTGCGGATGTGGCTGCCGTCCACGTCGGCGTCGGTCATGAGGATGATGCGGTGGTAGCGGGCCTTGTCGGGGTTGTACCCGCTGTCCTCCGCGGCCTCGCCCTCGGCGCCGCGCAGGCTGCGGATGCCGGTGCCCAGCGCGGTGATGAGCGTGGCGATGGCGTCCGAGGCCAGCATCTTGTCGAAGCGGGCCTTCTCCACGTTCAGGATCTTGCCGCGCAGCGGAAGGATGGCCTGGAACTTCCGGTTCCGGCCCTGCTTGGCCGAGCCGCCTGCGGAGTCGCCCTCGACGATGTACAGCTCGCACAGCGAGGGGTCGCGCTCCTGGCAGTCGGCGAGCTTGCCCGGCAGCGAGGCGCCGTCCAGCGCGCCCTTGCGCCGCACCGTCTCCTTGGCCTTGCGCGCGGCGATGCGCGCGCGGGCGGCGTCCCCGACCTTCGCGCAGATCTTCTTGGCGATGGCCGGGCTCTCCTCCAGGAAGATGCCCAGCTTGTCCG
>CAZAIE010000244.1:2622-4453 GCA_964485035.1 uncultured Myxococcaceae bacterium
CCGAGACGATGGTCTCCACCACCCCCTTCACCTCGGGGTTGATGAGCTTGTGCTTGGGCTGGCTGTCGAAGGCCGGGTTGGGCAGCTTGACGCTGATCACCGCCACCAGCCCTTCGCGCGCGTCGTCGCCGCTGGGCGACTCCTTCAGGTCCTTCCAGAGGTTGTTCTTCTGCGCGTAGCCGTTGACGGTACGGGTGAGCGCGGCCTTGAAGCCCGCGAGGTGCATCCCGCCCTCGTCGTTGAAGACGTTGTTGCCGAAGCAGAACACCATCTCGTCGTACGAGTCGTTGTACTGGATCGAGACCTCGACCTGGACGCGGTCCTGCTCGGCGGTGAAGTAGATGGGCTTGTCGTTGAAGACCTGCTTGTTCTTGTTCAGGTGCTCGACGAACTCGCGAATGCCGCCGTCGTACTTGAAGTCGTGCGCCTTGCCGCTGCGCTCGTCGCGCAACGAGATCTTCAGGCCCGCGTTCAGGAACGCGAGCTGGCGCAGCCGCTGGCTGAGGACGTCGAAGTTGTACTGGCGCTCGCCGAAGATGGAGACGTCGGGCTTGAAGCGCACCGTGGTGCCGCGCCGCTCGGTGTCCCCGGTCACCTTCAGCTCGGTCTTGGGCACGCCCCGCTCGTAGTGCTGGGTGTAGGCCTTGCCGCCCCGGAAGATCTCCAGGTCGAGGTAGTCGGAGAGCGCGTTCACGCAGCTCACGCCGACGCCGTGCAGACCGGCCGAGACTGCGTACGAGTCGTTGTCGAACTTGCCGCCGGCGTGGAGGACGGTGAGCACCACCTCCGGCGTGGGGCGCTTCTCGGTGGGGTGCATCTCGGTGGGGATGCCGCGGCCGTCGTCGGCCACGCTCACCGAGTTGTCGACGTGGATCACCACCTCGATGTGCTTGCAGTGGCCGGCCAGCGCCTCGTCGACCGAGTTGTCCACCACCTCCCACACGAGCTGGTGCAGGCCGGTGTCGTCGGGGGGCCCGATGTACATGCCCGGCCGCTTGCGTACCGCCTCCAGCCCCTCGAGCACGGTGATGGAGGAGGCGTTGTACTCCTTCTTCTCCGCCGGGGGCGCGGGGGTCGCGGGCGTCTCGTTCACAGTCTCCAAGGCATCTCCTCGTTCCGGCACCGGCCCCTCCGAAGAAGGTGGAGCGGCGGGCCCGCGAAAGGCCAGGAAGCTAGCAGAAACAGCCCTGTACCTCAAGGGAACCTTTTCCGTTCAACCAATTGATCTTTCTATGCTTTCTTCCACGCCGAGCCTCGCCTCGCGGTGGGCTTTTCCCAGCCCCCGCCGCGGCGCGGAACGCCGTGCCGGACCACCTGGAAAGACCCCATGCGCGAAACCCTGCTCTCGATGCTCGTGGTGGCCGCCGCGGCCTGTTCCCACGCCCCGGCGACCGCCCCCCTGCGCGACGCGCCCTCGTGCTCGACGGCGACGGTGGTGGTCCTCGCGGGGACAGGAAGCGCCGCGCTGGTCGACCCGGTGGAGACCTGGCGCGAGGTGTTCACCAGCCCTGCCTTCTCGGAGCGGATGGACCAGACCTCCCCGCTGGTGAAGTCCTCGACGTTCACCGCCCAGCGCCGCGGCCGCAGCGGCGTGCTGCAGCTCACCGCGCGGGCCACGAGCGACGAGGCGGCGACGGCCACCTGCCACGCCGCGCTGGAGGCCGCCTTCTCCTTCGGCAAGGAGGCCCTCGAGTTCCTGCAACAGCAGGAGCGCGCTCTCTCGGCCGAGCACGCCGAGAAGGAGAAGGCGCTCAGGGCCTTCGAGTCGGCCCACGACCTCGCGGCGCTGCCGGTCGCCGACCAGCTCGCCCTCGGCCGGGAGCGGCTTCGC
>CAZAIE010000244.1:4463-5388 GCA_964485035.1 uncultured Myxococcaceae bacterium
GGCGACCCGCGTCCTGCAGGACCCCGCGCGTCACGCCCACTGCCGCGGCGACGCCGCGTGCCGGGCCTCGCATGACGTCGCGCTGCAGGCGGCCCGGGAGTCCACCCGGACGGACGTGCTCCGGCTCGCCGCCGCCGAGCAGTCCCTGGCCCGGCTGCGCGCGGAGGTCGAGGACGTCGAGCGGCGCCGGGCCCTGGTCCGCGAGCGCCTCGCCCAGGCCTCGCTCGCAGGCATCGTGCAACAGGACCTGCGCGTGCTCGACCGCTGCGCCCGCTGCCGCTGAGTCACTTCGGCGCGGGGCGTTGCTTCGGGGCGTCGGCCGGGAGCTGGAGCCGCAGCCCCTCGGGCGACCAGGTGAGCGCGCCGCCGTGGTGCCGGGCGATCCGCGCCGCCGCCGCGAGGTGCAGCGCCGGGTCCTCGCTGACCGGACGTCCCTCGAGGCTGGGCGCCCACACCCGCGCCACCACGCCCGGCTCGAAGCCGCTCTGGCTCTGCAGCCGCACCTCGACCAACTCGGCCTCGCTCACGGTCATGACGCGCAGGTCCACCTCCGTCGCCGGCCGCAGCGAGCGCACCGCCGAGAGCACCAGATGGGCGAGCAGCTGGCGCACCCGGGCTGGCCAGCCGAGCACCCGACGTGTGGCCCCGAAGTGCCGCTCCAGCCGGACCCGGTGCTTCAGCTCCGGGTGGGCGAGCGCCAGCGCCGCCTCCAGCGCCTCGTGGAGGTCCACCGCCTCGGCGTCGCCCGACTCCACCCGACCGAACTCGCGCAGCACCTGGACCAGCGACTGGATCCGCTCGGCGCCCTGCAGGCTCTCCTCGACCAGCGGACCCAGGTCCTCCAGCACCTCGGCCAGCGGCTCCGGCGGTGGGCGACCCGCCGCCGCGGCGAGGTCCTCCCGGTAGCCCCGCAGCGTCCGCAAGT
>CAZAIE010000244.1:5398-8512 GCA_964485035.1 uncultured Myxococcaceae bacterium
AAGTTGGAGAGGAGGAACGAGACCGGGTTGTTCAGCTCGTGCGCGAGCCCCCGCGCGAGCTGCCCGACCAGCGCCTGCGACGAGAGCTCGACCGCCTCGGGCGGCAGCGGCTCGCCGCTCCCCCGAGCCAGCGCGAGGACCTGCGCCACCAGCAGCCCCGGTGCGACGGGCTCCGCGAGGCCCACGTCGGCGCCCGCGCCCAGCGCCACGACCACGCCCTCCGCCGACCCGACGGCCACCAGCGGCACATGCGGGACGCGCTGGTGCAACCGGCGCAGCCCTGCCTCGTCCGCCGCGCCGAGGACCACCACCGCGCGCGGGTCGCCGGCCAGCGCGTGCAGCGCCTCTTCGGCCGACTCCAGCCGCGTCACCTGGACAGGAGCGGGCACCCCGGCCGCGCAGGCCTGGAACGTCGCCGAACTGGGACCGACCCACAGCACGCTGAGCGCCATGGCGCCCCAAGCAGCAATTGCCGGGCCGGAGAGGCTCCCAGGGAGGCCGCGACGGTCCCCGAGTCCCGCAGGACCACGGCGACCTTCCCAGAATGATTTCGTGCCGGATCACCGCGACCTCGGCGATCGGGGTCTGCCCGACCCGGGCGTCCGGACGGACCCGCTACGGGCTGGCCGTGAAGGTCCCGCGAGCGACCGTGAAGCACCGGGCGTCGTCCCCGGCGGCCTGGCGGACGAGGCGCTCGTCGGTGGTGGTGAGGAAGACCTGGAGACCGCAGGCGCGCAGGTACTCCATGAGGAAGGCGTTGCGCGTGGGGTCGAGCTCGCTCGAGACGTCGTCCAGGAGGAGGACGGGCGGGACCCCGACCGTCGCCCTCAGGTTCTCGATCTCGGCGATCTTCAGGGCGAGGACGATGGCCCGCTGCTGGCCCTGCGAGGCGAAGTTCCTCGCCCCGCGGCCCCCCAGCTCGAGGTCGAGGTCGTCGGCGTGTGGGCCCGCGGAGGTGAAGCCCCGCTCCACGTCGCCGGCAGTGCGGCGGCGAAGGAGATCCAATAGCCCCTGGAACGTCGACGCCTCGTCGGCGAGGGCCTCCTCGGGGATGCCGTCCGGGGCGTAGGCCACCGAGAGCGCGCCGTCGCCCCGCGCGATGGCCGCGAAGCTCTCGGCGGCGCGCGGGGCCAGCTCCGCGACCAGTGCCCGCCGGCGCGCGACGACCCGGGACCCGGCTCGGGCGAGCGTCTCGTTGAAGGCGTCGAGGAGGTCGAAGGGCGCCCCCTCCTTGAGCAGCCGGTTGCGCTGCTTGAGCGCGCGCTGGTAGTCGCGCGACGACTCGAGGTGGCCGGGGAAGCGGTTGAACACCGCGCGGTCGAGCAGGCGCCGCCGTCCGTCCGGTCCGCCCTTGAGCACGGCGAGGTCGTCGGGGGTGAAGGCCACCACCGAGACCCCGCCGAAGTACTCCGCGAGCGAGCGCACCGGCTTGCCGTCGACGAACGCCTCGCGGGTCTTGCCGTCCAGCGCCACGGCGATGGTGCGCTCGGCCCCGCCGAGGGCGAAGCGGCCGCTCACGCGCGCGCTCCCCGCCCCGAAGCGGATGAGCTCGGCGTAGCGGTTGGTGCGCAGCGGCCGCAGCGTGGCCAGCAGGTAGAGCGCCTCGAGCAGGTTGGTCTTGCCCTGTCCGTTGGGGCCGACCACCACCGTGGCGTGCTCGCCGGGCGAAAGCTCGGCGGCCTCGATGTTGCGGAAGTCCCGGACCTCGACGGAGAGCAGGCGCATCGGGCGCAGGTCTTCTCAGGGACCGCAGGAAAACGCAAGGTCGGGCCGGACGGTCAGGAGAGGCCGCCCAGCATCCCCGCCTCGCGGAGCGCAACGAGCAGGCGCTCCGATCCCGGCTCGAGCGCCGCCTCGGTGGTCCCCTCGCGCAGGCGGCCGAGCGCTGGGGCCAGCGAGGGGGGCAGCCGCAGCACCGCGTGGCCGAGCGCGTCGAAGAGCCAGAGGGTGTCCCCCAGCACGCGGGCGAGCACGAAGCCACTGAGGACGACCGCTCCGCCAGCCGACGACGCCCTGGGAGCCAACGGTCCGTCGCTGCCAGTCCCCGAGAGGTGCGCCCGCCGGATGGCCTCGAGCTGTGCCGAGCCAGTCCAGCCCTGCTCCCCGCCGGCCAGGGCCTCGAGTGTCCCGCGCTCGGCGGCGTCGACCAGCAGGAAGGGCGCACCCGACGACTCCGGCAGTCGCAGCAGGAATACGCCGACATCCTCGTCCAGTGGCTCGAACCGCAGCCGGGGCGCGGTCTCCGGCGCGGCTGCGAGGGCGTTGACGATGCGCACCTGCTCCAATCGGGAGAGCCCCTGGTTCGCGCCCTCGACCCGGCACAGGGCGCGCGCGGCGGCGGGGCGGAGGGCGTCCGGCGCCAGCGCAAGCGTCTCCTCGTCCCACCCGAAGCCGCGCAGGCCGAACGCCTCGAGGTCCCGGAAGATGGGCTGGCCGGGGGAGACCACGAACGGCTCGACGTTGAGGGAGAGCCCCGGGTACCGGGCCTGCAGCCGCAAGAGCTGGGACAGCGTGCCGCGGAAGAGCTCGGGCCGGTCGCCGGGGAAGCCTGGAATCACGCCCACCTGGACCTGGATGGACTCGGCGAGCAGCGCCTCGAGCGCGGCGAAGCTCTTCGCCGCGTCGAGCCCCTTGTTCATGCGGGCCAGCGTCTCGTCGGCCAGCGACTCCACGCCCACGAAGACGCGATCCAGCCCTGCCCTGCGCAGGAGCCTGGCCGTCGGGCGGTCCATGTCGGCGCGCAAGAAGCCGCTCCAGCCGACCTGCACGCCGCGGGAGAGCAGCCCCTCGGCGAAGCCGGTGAGGCGGCCCCAGTGTCCATTCATCAGCGAGTCGGTGAGCTGGAGGTGGTCGGCGCCGAAGCGCGCGACGAGTTCCTGGGCCTGCTCCGCCGCGCGGTCGGGCGGGCCCGGCCGGTACCGCTGCCAGAAGCCCCACTCGCTGCAGAAGGCGCACTGCCCGACACAGCCGCGCGAGAGCGACAGCGGCAGCACCAGTCGGCCCCGCTGGCGGTACGCCGGGAGGAAGGTCCGCTCGAAGGCGGGCAGCGGCAGCTCCGCGAGCTTGAGCAGCGGCCGCTCCTCCGTGCGCACCTCTCCGCCCTCGAGCCAGCTG
>CAZAIE010000245.1:0-6785 GCA_964485035.1 uncultured Myxococcaceae bacterium
GATCGGCGGCACGTTGGCCGCCCGCGCGATCAACGCGAGCAGCTCCTGCTCGGTCAGCCGCTCGCCGGTGCGGACCACCACGAAGGCTTTCACTGTCTCGCCGCGGTAGGGGTGCGGGACGCCGGCGGCCGCCGCCTCCGCCACCTTGGGATGAGCCTGGAGGATCTCTTCGATCTCGGCGGGGAAGATCTTGTATCCGGCGGCGATGATGAGGTCCTTCTTGCGCGCGGCCAGGGTGCAGAACCCGTCCGTGTCCATGGAGGCGATGTCCCCGGTGCGCAGCCATCCGTCGCGCAGGACCTGCGCAGTCTCCTCGGGGCGGTTCCAGTACCCCTTCATCACCTGCGGGCCTCGCACGCACAGTTCGCCGAGTTCGCCGGGGGGCAGATCGGTCCGCCCGTCCTCCAGGCTCACGATCTTGCAGTCCACCTCGGGCCACGGCAGGCCGATGCTCCCCACCCGCGTGCCGCTGTAGACCGGGTTCGCGTGCGTCACCGGGCTGGCCTCCGAGAGGCCGTAGCCCTCCACCACCTTGCCGCCGGTGAGCGCCTCGAAGTGCTCCTTGGCCGTGCGGGTGAGCGGTGCGCCACCGCTGATGCAGGCCCGCACCGTGCGCAGGTCGTAGCGCTGGACGTCCTTGAAGTGGCTCAGCGCGATGAACAGCGTCGGCACGCCGGGGAGGAAGGTCGCCCGGTGGCGGTGCATGGTCTCCAGCACGAAGGAGAGGTCGCGGGGGTTGGGGATGAGCAGCAGCGTCGAGGCTGCGAAGAGCCCGTAGTTCAGGCAGGTGGTCATGCCGTAGCCGTGGGTGAACGGCAGCGCGCAGGTGACCACCTCCTTCCCGAGGTGGGTGTTGAACCAGACGTGGCACTGGTAGGCGTTCACGAACAGGTTGCGCTGCGTCAGCTCCGCGCCCTTGGGGACGCCGGTGGTGCCGCCGGTGTAGAGCAGGCAGGCGGTGTCAGAGGGGGCGACCGCCACCGGTGTGGGATGGGAGGGCGCGCGCCCCAGGAACTCGGGGAAGCTCAACGTGCCTGCCTCGCCGCGCAGGTCGACCCGGTGGCCTTCCTTCTTCTCCTTGAAGAGCGTGAAGGCCAGGCGCAGGTGGAAGGGGAAGTGCTCCTTGATGTTCGCGACGACCACCTGCTCCACCGGCGTGCGTGCGCGGATCTCCTGGACCTTCGGGTAAAACGCGCTCAGGCACACCAGAAGCCGCGCGCCCGAGTCCACCAATTGGTGCTCGAGCTCCCGGGCGACGTAGAGCGGGTTGCACGGCACCGCGATGCAGCCCGCCCGCAGCGTCCCGTAGTAGGCGATGACGTACTGGGGACAGTTCGGCAGGAACAGCGCCACCCGGTCGCCCTTGCCCAGCCCTGCCTGCTGCAGCCCCGCAGCGAAGCGGTCCACCTCGGCGTCGAGCTCCTGGTAGCTGAGCTTCGCTCCATAGAAGATCGTCGCGGTGTGTTCCGCGTAGGTTCGGGCGTTCTCTGCGAGGCAGTCGGCCAGCAGGCGGTCACAGCCGGTCAGCGCGGCCGGCACCTCCGGCTCGTAGTGGCGGGTCCAGGGGCGGGACATCGGGCCTCCAGCAAAGTGGGCCGTGGACCCTAGCACGCAGCGAGGTATGGTGCTCCAGCCTTGAGACACGCATGCCTCCTCCTGGTGGTCCTCGCGCTGGCGGGCTGTTCGCGGCCTGGACGGACGACCCGCGCCTTCTACTTCTGGAAGACGACCTTCCGGCTCGCCCCGGTCGAGACCGAGGCCCTCGCGCGACACCGGATCCAGCGGCTCTACCTGCGCCTGTTCGACGTGGCGTGGGACCGGGCGGCGGCGAAGGCCGTGCCCGTGGGCCGGCTCGCGTTCGGCCAGCCCGTGCCCGAGGGGCTCGAGGTCGTCCCGGTGGTCTACCTCACCAACGCCGTGTTCGAGCAGGGGACGGAGCCGGTGGGCCTCGCGCGCCAGGTCTGGACGCTGGCCCGCGCGATGGCCGGGGAGGGCGCCTTCGTCTTCCCAGAGCTCCAAGTTGACTGCGACTGGACGGACTCGACCCGGGAGGCCTTCTTCGCGTTCTGCCGGGCGCTGCGGGAGCAGGCGGCGCCGGTGAGGCTGAGCGCGACCATCCGGCTGCACCAGGTGAAGTACGCGCGGCGCACGGGCGTGCCGCCGGTCGAGCGCGGGATGCTCATGTTCTACAACGTGGGCTCGCTGCAAGCCGCGCCGCAGCGCCCGTCGATCTTCAACGAGGAGGATGCGGGCCGCTACGTCGCGCAGCTCGACGCCTACCCGTTGCCGCTGGACGCGGTCCTGCCGGTCTTCTCCTGGGCGGTCCAGGGTCGCGAGGGCCGGGTCGTGGGGCTCCTCCCGAAGCCCGACGAGGCGGCGCTCGGCGCCAACCCCGCCCTGACCAGCCTGGGCCCCGGACGCTACCGGGCCTCGGCCGCGACGCTCTTGCGCGGGGCCTACCTCCAAGAGGGCGACACGCTCGCCGTCGAGGCCATGCGTCCTGGCGAAGCGCGCGCCGCCGCCGACCTGCTCGCCCGCCACTTCCACCCACGTTCGCCGTTCGCCATTGCGCTGTTCGACTTGGACGAAAGGAACCTGAAAGCCCATGGTCCCGAGGATCTCGAAGCTCTCTACTCTGCTGTCCGCTAGCCTCGTTGCCCTCCTGGCTCCTGCCGCGGCGCTCGCCTGCGCGGGCGGCGAGGACGAGATCGAGGACCTGACGTTCTTCGACCCGGAGGTGATCGGCCGGCCCGCAGAGGCACCGTTCTTCTACGACATGCACACCCTGCATGGCGGCGCGGGCCACTCGGCGGCGGACCTCACGGCGCCCAACCTCCTCGAGTGGGAAGCGTTCTTCCAGAAGAAGCTCCCCGCGGCCGACTGGGGCGAGCTGCTCTACAAGGCGCCGCTCACGCGCCTGGACAACCTCATCTTCCTGCTCAAGGGCAAGCCGGGGTACGTCGCGGGGCCGGAGGACCAGCCGTTCCTGGACTACCCCGACCGCGACACGCTGGTGGCGGCGCTGTTCTACGTGGGGTTCGCCAAGCGGGTGGAGCCGTTCGCGATGGCCCGCGCGTACGAGAACCCCTGGGAGCCGAAGAAGCCTGCGGACCCCTCGGAGCCGAAGCGGGTGCAGTCGCTGATCGCCGGGGGTGGCAAGGCACTCGCGGCCGAGAAGAGCCCGTTCCTCCGCCAGAGGTACGCCCTGCAGCTCCTGCGGCTCCATTTCTACAAGAGCGCGCCGGAGGAGACGGTCCGGTTCTACGAGCAGCGCCGCGTGGACCTCTCGGCGGAGGGGAGCGTGGCCTGGAGGGCGATGGGCTATGCCGCGGGGGCGATGCGGCGGGCAGGGCGGAACGCGGAGGCGAACCAGATCTACTCGGTGCTGTTCGACCGCTACGAGCCGCTCAAGGTCTCGGCGTTCCTCTCCTTCCGGCCGCTGGAGGAGGCGGAGTGGCGCCAGTCCCTCGCGCTGGCCCGCTCCCCGCGCGAGAAGGCCGTGCTCTGGCAGATGCTGGGCATCGCCAAGGACGGGGTCCGCGCGCTGCGCGAGATCCAGGCGCTGGACCGCAAGAGCGAGCTGCTGCCCCTCCTGATCGTGCGCGAGGTCAACCGGGAGGAGGCGCGCTTCCGGCTCTCGGGCTCGCTCGACTCCCCGAAGCTCGAGGTCAACCGCGCGCTGCTCACGCTGGTGGAGGCCGGGGCGGAGAAGGGGGACGTCGCGCAGCCGCACGTCTGGGACCTCGCCGCGGGCCACCTGCGCGCGATGGCGGGCGACGCGGCGGCAGCCCGGAAGCTGCTCGACCGCGCGGCCACCCGGGCCCCGAAGCACCCGGCAGTCCAGCGGCAGCTCCGGCTCAGCCAGCTCTACGCGACGCTCCAGGGAGCGACCTCTCAGACCCTCGACGAGGCCACGGTCGCGCGCGAGCTGACCTGGCTGCAGGCGGAGGCCAACACGCCCGAGACCTCCCGGGTCCAGACCTTCCAGCGTTGGGCCCGCCGCCGGCTCTCGGACCTGTACCGGAAGAAGGGCGACGTGGTCACCGCGCTCTGCCTCGCCGACCAGGACGACCCGCTCTACGCCGACCCCGCGCAGATCGACCGGCTCGCGGCGTTCCTGCAGAAGCCCCGGAAGTCGGCCTTCGAGGCCTACGCTGCCGGGTGCTACCGCAGCGACGTCGCCGGCCTGCAGGAACTCAAGGGGCTGCTCGCGCTCTATCGCGGGCAGTTCGAGCAGGCAGCCGGCTTGCTGGCCAGCGCCGAGGGCGCGCTCAATGCCGACCCCTTCGTCATCCACGTCCGCGACTGCCACGACTGCGACGCCGAGACTGCGCACCAGACCTGGCAGCGCAAGGACCTGGCCCGCCGGCTCGCCGAGCTGGAGCGCCAGGCGGCCGACCCGGCCAAGGCCGCTGCTGCGTACTTCGACCTCGCGAGCGCCCTCTACAACATCAGCTACTACGGCAACTCGCGGCTCATGTACGTGGGCCGCGCGGGCCACTTCCCGCGCCCGACCGACAACTCGCTGGCGGAGCGCTACTACAAGAAGGCCCTCGAGGCCTCGACCGACCCGGAGTTCAAGGCCAAGGCCGCCTTCATGGCTGCCAAGTGCGAGGAGAACGCCTGGCTCAGCCAGCACCCCGACAACGAGCCCCCGTTCAAGCCCGGCGTCTGGTTCAAGACCCTGAAGGACGGCTACTCCCAGACCCGGTACTTCCAGGAAATCCTTCGTGAGTGTGGATACTTCCAAAACTACGTCTCCCAGCGGTCCTCGAAGAGGGCCCGGTAGCCAGGCTCGCCCCCGGGGCGAACCTTGACACCCAGCGGGCCGGGACCTATAAGTCCCGCTCTTTTTGGAACCGCCAGTCCTCCCGCGCGTTTGGGCGCGGCAGTAAGGCGGGCCGGAGACGGAGAGCGCCATGAAGGACGGAATCCACCCCAACTACCGACCCACCAAGATCCGCTGCGCCTGTGGCAACGAGATCGAGACGCGCTCCACGCGCGGTGACTTCCAGGTGGAAATCTGCGCTGGCTGCCACCCGTTCTTCACGGGCAAGCAGAAGATCATGGACACCGCGGGCCGCATCGAGAAGTTCCGCAAGCGCTACGAGAAGAAGCCGGCCGAGAAGGCCGCCAAGTAGCCTGCTCCGTCGTGTTCGGTTCTCCTGCCCCGTCCGTGCGCCTGCGCGGATGGGGCAGACCCGTTTGTGGGGAATGCCCACAGGCACGAGGGCGTCGATGATCGTCGCCTGCGTCCCGAGGATCCGATGACCCTGCGCCAGCGCCTCGCCCAGCTGCTCCTGCTCCAGGCTCGCCCCTACATCGGCGGCCAGGCGGTCCTCGAGGGCGTGATGATGCGCTCCCCGAAGAGCTTCGTGGTGGCGGTGCGCCGCCCCGACAAGCAGATCGTCGTGCGCGAGCAGGCCTGGGAGACGCTGTGGGGCGGGGTGAAGCCCCTGCGCTGGCCCTTCTTCCGCGGCAGCATCGTGCTCATCGAGAGCCTGTGGAACGGGCTCTCGGCGCTCAACTTCTCGGCCGAGCAGGCGATGCCTGAGGAGGGCAAGCAAGCGACTCCCTCCGACGCTCCGCGCCAGGCCTCGGCGAAGGAGCGGGCAGCGCTGGCGGGGACGCTGGCCCTGTCGCTGGTGCTGGGGTTGGGGCTGTTCGTGGGCGCGCCGCACCTGCTCACCTGGCTGCTCGGCGTTGCGCTGGGCGTGACGCTGGACACCAACGGCTTCGCCTTCCACGCGGTGGACGGGGTGATCAAGGCGGCGATCTTCGTGGCCTACCTGGCGGCCATCTCGCGCATGCCCGACATCCGGCGGGTGTTCGAGTACCACGGGGCGGAGCACAAGGCGATCTGGGCGTACGAGAGCGAGCAGCCGCTCACGCCCGAGAGCGCCGCGAAGTTCACCACGCTGCACCCGCGCTGTGGGACGTCGTTCATCCTGCTGGTGCTGGTGATGAGCATCGTGGTGTTCGCCGCGGTCTTCTCGTTCATCCCCAAGGTGAGCGAGGTGGCGCTGCTGAACCACCTGGCGATGATCGCCATCAAGCTCCCGCTCATGCTCCCGCTCGCCGGCCTCTCGTACGAGCTGCAGCGCCTCTCGGCCCGCAAGGGCGCGCCTGGCTTCGTGCGCTACCTCGTCGCCCCCGGTCTGTGGCTGCAGCGCATCACCACCCGCGAGCCCACTGCCGACCAGCTCGAGATCGCCGTGCTGGCGCTGTCCCGCGCGCTGGCCCGCGAGGAGGGCAAGTCGGGCTCGGACGGGGTGAAGCTGTTCCGGGACCTCCAGGGCGCGGTCGCGGTGCCGTAGCGTGCCTGCCCTCCCATTCCAGATAGAGGTGGTGCTGCCCGAGCGGTCATTGGTGATCGCCCGGCGCCTCGAGGCCGTCCCCTTCCTGGTCGAGGAGGGGACGACGACGCTCGGTGGCCGCGAGGTCTCGCTGGTGGTGCTGCCCCGGGCGCGCGCGGCGGACGGCTCGCTGCGCACCGACGTCTTCGGGTTCCGCCTGCTGTTCCCCGAGGACGCGGCCCGGCTGCGGCCGGGCGACGTGGTGGAGCTCGCGGGTTGGCGGCCGACGACGGTCTGAGCCCCTCGTCGGCGGCGCATGACAGGCGCACACGGCTCATCTACATTCCCGCGCCATGAACATCCTCGACGACCTGCGCTGGCGCGGCCTCCTGGCCGACTGCACCGACCTCCCCGAGCTCGAGAAGCGGCTCAACCCCGGGCCGATGACCCTCTACTGCGGGTTCGACCCCACCGCCGACAGCCTCCACG
>CAZAIE010000245.1:6795-8491 GCA_964485035.1 uncultured Myxococcaceae bacterium
CTCGATGTTGTGCGCGAGCAGCTCCTTGGTGAGCAGCTGCCGCTCCTGGCGCTGCGCCGGTTCCAGCTTGCGGGGCACCGGCCCATCGCGCTGGCGGGCGGCGCGACCGGGAGCATCGGCGACCCCAGCGGACGCAGCCAGGAGCGGCAGCTGCTCACCAAGGAGCTGCTCGCGCACAACATCGAGCGGGTGAAGGTGCAGCTCGCGCGCCTGCTGGACTTCGAGGCCCAGGCCAACCCCGCGCGGCTGCTGGACAACGCCACCTGGACCGCGCCGCTGAGCTTCCTCGACTTCCTGCGCGACGTGGGCAAGCACTTCTCGGTGAACCAGATGCTGGCCAAGGACAGCGTGAAGACCCGCATGGAGGACCGCGAGTCGGGCATCAGCTACACCGAGTTCAGCTACCAGCTCCTGCAGTCCTACGACTTCTACGTGCTCTGCCGCGACCACGACTGCGAGCTGCAGATCGGCGGGAGCGACCAGTGGGGCAACATCACCGCGGGCATCGACTTCACCCGGCGCAAGCTCTCCCGGCAGGTCTACGGCCTCACGCTGCCGCTCATCACCAAGTCCGACGGCACCAAGTTCGGCAAGTCGGTGGGCGGCGCGGTGTGGCTCGACCCGCAGAAGACCAGCGTCTACAAGTTCTTCCAGTTCTGGATCAACACCGACGACCGGGACGTGGTCCGCTACCTCAAGTTCTTCACCTTCCTCTCCCAGGACGAGGTCGCGGCGCTGGAGAAGGCGCACGCCGAGAACCCCGGCGCGCGCGCGGCCCACAAGGCGCTGGCCCGGGCCACCACGGACCTCATCCACGGGCCCGCGGCGACCGCCGAGGCCATCCGCGCCAGCGAGATCCTCTTCGGCGGCGACTTGGCGGGCGTCACCGAGGCGACCTTCGCGGAGATCGTGGGGGAGGTGCCCACCAAGGAGCTCCCCCGGGCCCAGTTCGAGGGCGCGGGCAAGCCGCTCCTCGACCTGCTCGCCGACTCCGGCCTCTGCCCGTCGAAGGGCCAGGCGCGCCGCGACGTCGAGGGCCATGGCATCCACGTGAACAACGTCCGCCAGGACGACGTGAAGCGCAGCGTCACCAGCGCCGACCTGCTCTTCGGCAAGCACCTGCTGCTCAGGCGCGGGAAGAAGAACTACGTGGTGGTCACGGCCGCGTAGCTACTCCGGCATGTACCACTTGAGCTTCTCGAGCTCGGTGGTGATGCGGGTGGGCTTCTTGCCGGGGCCCAGGGTCACGCGCCGCACGGTGACCCGGTAGCCGGCCTTTTCCAGGCGGATCTCGTGGGCCTGGTCGGTCTTCAGCCGCAGGTCGACCGGGCTCGCGCCCATGGGCTTGCCGCCGACCGAGACCGAGGCCCCGGGCGGGACCGTCTCGACGGTGACCACCGACTCGTCGGCGAGCGGGTAGGCGACCTCGCCGTCGGCGAGCATCAGCCGCGAGTCGCCCAGGCCCGCGTCGCCCAGGTTCACGGGAAGCGTGAGCACGACGCCTCCGTCGGCAACGGCCTGCGCGGCGCGGCGGACCCGGGGGGCCACGAACACCGTCACGGTCATGGCCGCGAGGAAGAGCGAGAGCACGATGGTCCCGGAGATGACCGCCCGGGGGAGCCCGGGTGGCTCGACGGGGACGGTCTCGACGGGCGGCCGCGCGACCGGGGCAGTGGGCGCGGTCATCGGGGCTGCG
>CAZAIE010000246.1:0-8487 GCA_964485035.1 uncultured Myxococcaceae bacterium
CGCATCCTGGCCAGAGACCGCGCTTGGCGCCAGACGGTGTCCGTGCAGCGGTTACAGACGTACTGGATGAGTCCCAGCGTCGAGAGCTTCAGCCGCACCGCCGCGACCCCGAAGAGCAGCAGCGGCAGCGCGGTCATCACCCCGGCGAAGGCGAGCAGCGCCGCGAACCCCGGCCCCCGCGCCAAAAAAGCCAGCTCGCCCCTGGCTGCCAGGACGCCGAGCCAGCCCAGCGCCACCGGCGCCAGGACCAGCGTCTCGGCCCAGAGTCCCACCAAGGGGTCGATGCCCGCCTTCTTGCGCAGCAGCGCATAGACCGCGAACTGCAGCGGCAGCACCAGAGCCAGCCACGGCAACCGCCCCTGGGCCACCACCAGCGAGCCCACGCCCACGGCCGCCAGTCCCACCGCGAGCCACTGCAGCCGGCCCAGCCGCTCCCTCAGGAACAGCACCCCCAGCAGGACGTTGATCAGCGGGTTGATGAAGTACCCCAGGCTCGACTCGACCACGTGGCCCGCGTTCACCGCCCAGATGTAGAGCAGCCAGTTCCCGGAGATGAGCAGCGAGGTCAGGAGCAGCAGCGCCCACCGCCGCGGACCGCCCAGCGCCTCGCGCACCGCTCGCCAGGGCCGGGTCGCGGCCACGGCCAGCGTCAGCAGCAGCGCCGACCAGACCACCCGGTGCGAGAGGATCTCCAGGGCACCGGCCCCCCCCACCGACTTGAAGTAGATCGGCGCGAAGCCCCACATCAGGAACGCCGCGAAGGCGGTCACGACGCCGCTGGCCGACGAGGCCGGCGAAGTGGGCAGCGGGGCCCGCGTCACCGCGAGGCGCTTTGCGTGAGGAAGTCCCGCAGCGCGAGGTAGCACCGCTCCAGCGTCGCCGCGGGGACGCGCTCGCCGGCCTGGTGCGCCTGGGCAGTGAGCCCGGGGCCGAAGTTGACCGCGTCGATGCCTGCGGCCGACAGCCGGGCCACGTCGGTCCACGCCTGCTTGGAGGTCGCCCGGGCCCCAGAGGAAGCCAGGAAGGCCTGCAAGAGCGGGTTGTCGGCGCACACCCGGCCCGCGGGCGCGCGGTCGACGATCTCCACCTCGGCGCGGCCGGCTACCAGCGCGCGCAGCTCGGCCTCCGCCGTGGCCACGTCCTTGCCCGGCGCGAAGCGGAAGTTCAGGTTCAGCTCGAAGGCGTCGGGGACCACGTTCGAGGCCCGCCCCCCGCTCGCCCGCGTTGCGCTCACCACCTCGAAGAACTCGAAACCCTGCACGTCCACCCGCACGCGCTCGCGCGACGAGAGCTCGCTGAGCAGCGGCGCCGCGAGGTGGATCGCATTCGTCCCCTGCCACGGCCTGGCGCTGTGGGCCGCCCGCCCCCGGAAGGTCACCCGCGCGTGCATCGAACCGACGCAGCCCACCTGCACCTCGCCGTCGGTCGGCTCCAGGCAGAAGGCGAGCCTCGCCCGGCAGAGCTGCGGCAACCGCGCGAGCACCGGACCGAGGCCGTTCCTCACGAACAGGCCCTCCTCCGCCTCGTAGAGCACCAGGGCGAGGTTGTACGGCAGCGACGCGAGGTCGAGATCGCCAGCGAGCGCGAGCATCACCGCGTCGCCGCCCTTCATGTCCGAGGCCCCGCGGCCGACCACATCGTCGCCCTCGAGGTGCGGCGCGAGGTCGGCGGGATCGGGCGGCACCGTGTCCAGGTGCCCTGCGAGCAGCACCGTGGGTCGCGGGTCGTCGAGGCGCCCGGCGACGAGGCTGTGGCCCACGCGGACCACGTCCGGGCCGAAGCGGGCGCGCAGCTCCGGCTCGAGGCGGTCCGCCAGCGGCCCCTCGGCGCCGGTGACCGACGGGATGCGGCACAGCTCGAGCGTGCGCTCGGCGAGGCGCCGCGCCAGCGGGGTCATCAGACGGCCACCGCGAAGTCGCGCAGCGCCGCGTTGAGGCTGATCTTCTTGTCCGTAGCCTCCGTGCGCTTGCCGATGATGAGCGCGCAGGGCACGCCGTACTCGCCCGCGGGGAAGCGCTTCACGCGCGTGCCGGGGATGACCACCGAGCGCGCGGGGACGCGGCCCTTGTAGACCACCTCCTCGGGACCGGAGACGTCGATGATCTGCGTCGAGGCGGTGATCACCACGTTGGCGCCGAGCACGCACTCCGGCTCGACGTGCACGCCCTCGACCAGGATGCAGCGGCTGCCGATGAAGCAGTCGTCCTCGACGATGACCGGGACGGCGTTGGGCGGCTCGAGCACCCCGCCCAGTCCCACGCCGCCGGAGAGGTGCACGTTGCGGCCCACCTGCGCGCAGCTGCCCACCGTGGCCCAGGTGTCCACCATGGTGCCGCTGCCCACGCAGGCGCCGATGTTCACGTAGCCCGGCATGATCACCGCGCCGCGCTCGACGAAGGCGCCGTAGCGCACGGTGCCCGGGGGGACGACGCGGACGCCGGCCTTGTCCAGGTGGTGCTTCACCGGGATCTTGTCGTGGAAGACGAGCGGCCCCACCTCCCACTGCTGCATGTCCGTGACCGCGAAGTAGAGGAGGATGGCCTGCTTGGCCCAGACGTTCACCTCCCAGGTCCCGCCCTTCTTCTCGGCGACGCGCAGCGTGCCCGCGTCCAGCGCGGCGACCGCAGCGTGCACCGCCTGGCGCACCGCGGGGTCGTTCAGCTTGCTGCGGTCGGAAAAGGCCTGCTCCACCAACGCTCTCAGCGACTCCACGCGGCACCTCCGGATGCGAACCCGGCCGGGATGCTACTCGCGCGCCCCGGGGGCGCAACAGCCCGACGCGGCGCGGCGCAGCGGGCCCTTGTCTCGGGCCGCTCCTTCGTCTACGAATGCCCTCTTCTTCCAAGTCGCACCTTCTGCACTTCTCGCCGTTTGGAGACTTCGATGACCACCGCTCCGACGATGACGCTCGCCGACGCCGTCCTGCCGCAGGGCAAGCTCCTGCGCGACACCCTGCTGGTCGTGGGCTTCAGCCTGCTGCTCGCGGGCGCCTCGCAGGTCGCCATCCCGCTGCCCTTCACGCCGGTGCCGGTGACGCTGCAGACCTTGGCGGTGCTCCTCACCGGCATGGCGCTGGGCTGGAAGCGCGGCGCGCTGGCGGTGCTGGCCTACCTCGGCCAGGGCTTCGTCGGCCTGCCCGTCTTCGCGGGCGGCAGCCTCGGCGTCGCGCACCTGTTCGGCCCCACCGGCGGCTACCTCGTCGGCTTCGTCGCCGCCGCCGCGCTGGTCGGCCTGCTCGCCGAACGCCGCTTCGACCGCCGCCCCTCGACCACGGTCCTCGCGATGGTCGCCGGCACGATGGTCATCCAGCTCTGCGGCGCGGCGTGGCTCAGCCTCTACGTCGGGGCTGCCGCGGCCGTCGCCCAGGGCGTGGTCCCCTTCCTGGTCGGCGACGCGCTCAAGGTCGTCGCCGCCGCGGCTGGCTTGCCCCTCGCCTGGAAGGCGCTCGGGCGGTAGGCGCAGGTACGACCCTTCCTGGTCGCGCACATATAAGGATGCGGGGCCGTGGAACGTCCTAGAAGCACCTGAATTCACTGAGGGATCCGCGCGTGCGCAAGCACCCGGATCCCTTGGTGTTCCACGGCCCTCCCGCCGCCCCTGGACCAGGGGTGCGCCCTTCTCCTACGGCGGGGGTCGCAGTAGCATTCGCCGCTTCCCGCTCACCCGCTTCCACAGGAGCCACACACCATGTCCCGTCTCGTCGAGTGCGTTCCGAACTTCAGCGAAGGCCGCCGTCCCGAGGTGGTCGACGCGATCATCGCGGCGATGCAGTCCGCCGGCGGAGTCACGCTGCTCGACAAGGAGATGGACGCGAACCACAACCGGGCGGTGGTGACCATCGTGGGCGAGCCCGAGGCCATCGCCGAGGGCGCGTTCCGCGGCGCGAAGAAGGCCGCCGAGCTCATCGACCTCACCCGGCACGAGGGCGAGCACCCGCGCATGGGCGCGATGGACGTCTGCCCGTTCATCCCCATCAGCGGCGTCACCGAGGCCGAGTGTGTGGAGCTGGCCAAGCGCGTCGCCAAGCGCATCGCCGAGGAGCTCAAGATCCCCACGTTCCTGTACGAACTGGCGGCCCAGCGCCCCGACCGCCAGGACCTGGGCGCCATCCGCGGCCGCAAGCCGACGGGCGAGTTCGAGGGGCTGCGCGAGTCCATCCGCAAGAACCCCGACAAGAAGCCCGACTTCGGCCCCAGCGAGGTGCACCCCACCGCGGGCGCGACCGTGGTGGGCGCGCGGCCGCCGCTGGTCGCCTACAACGTGAACCTCACCACCAACAACGTCGACATCGCCAAGAAGATCGCCAAGGCGCTGCGCTTCAAGGACGGCGGCTTCAAGTACTGCAAGTCGCTGGGCTTCGACATCAAGGAGAAGAACTGCGCCCAGGTGTCCATCAACATGACCAACTTCAACGGCACGGGGCTCCACCGCGCCTTCGAGTTCGTCAAGCGTGAGGCCGAGCGCTACGGCGTGGGCGTCGCGGAGAGCGAGATCATCGGGCTGGTGCCGCAGCAGGCACTCATCGACGCCGCGGTCTGGTACCTGCAGCTCGACTCCTTCAAGAACGACCAGGTGCTGGAGGCCAAGCTCGCCCACGCGGGCAAGTCGCTGGTGGACTGGCTCGAGGAGCTGGCCGCGCCCACCCCCACCCCCGGCGGCGGCTCGGCCTCGGCGCTCTCGGGGTCGATCGGCGCGGGCCTTTTGGCCATGGTCTGCGGGCTCACCGCGGGCAAGAAGGGCTACGAGGCGGTGCAGGAGGAGATGGCCACGCGCAAGGCGGCCCTCGACCCCATGCGCGGCCGGTTCCATGCCCTCATCGACGAGGACGCCGCGGCCTTCGACAAGGTGATGGCCGCGTTCAAGCTCGCCAAGGGCACCGACGAGGAGAAGGCGAAGCGCGCCGAGGCGATCCAGGCGGCGACCAAGGGCGCCTGCGAGGTCCCGCTGCAGGTGATGGCGCTGGCCGTCGAGGGGCTGAAGCACGCGGTGGCCGTCGCGGAGAAGGGCAACAAGAACTCCATCACCGACGCCGGCGTGGGAGCGATGCACCTTACGACCGCGCTCAAGGGCGCGAACCTCAACGTGCAGGTGAACCTGCCCTCGCTCAAGGACGCCGCCTTCGTCGCCGAGAAGCGCGCCCGCGCCCAGGAGCTGCTGGCCCAGGGCCGCGAGCTGGCGCTGCAGGTGGAGAAGGCCGTGGAGAAGGGCCTCTCGTCGTAGCCCAGGCCCAAGGAGCCGGACCATGGACGCCCTGCGTCAGCACCTGGCCGCGCTGGTAGCCATCGACTCGACGTCGGCGAAGCCCAACGCGCCGATGGTCGACTACCTCGCGCGCGCGGTGCAGGCGCTGGGCTTCCAGACCCGCCGGCTCCCCTTCGTCGACGAGGCGGGGGTGGAGAAGGTGAACCTCCTCGCCTCCACCGACTTCCGGCGCGAGCCGGGCCTGGCGCTGGTGGGGCACACCGACACCGTGCCCTTCGACCCGGCGTGGGAGCAGGCGCTGAGCCTGGAGCCGCTCGAGGGCCGCTTCTACGGCCGCGGTGCCTGCGACACCAAGGGGTTCATCGCCTGCGCGCTCGACGCCGCCTCGCGCGTGCGCCTGCAGCACCTCCCGGCCCCGCTGGCGCTGGTCTTCACCGCCGACGAGGAGGTGGGCTGCGTGGGCGCCAAGAAGCTGGTCGAGGCCCGGGCGCTCTCCCCCCGCCACGCCATCGTCGGCGAGCCCACCTCGCTGGTGCCGGTGCGGGCGCACAAGGGCTACTGCCTCGCGCGCCTCGAGGTCATCGGCAAGGAGGGCCACAGTGCCTACCCCGCCACCGGCGCCTCGGCGATCCTCGCGGCGGGGCACCTGCTGGCCCGGCTGGACGAGCTCTCGCGCACGCTGGAGAAGGACCGCCACGCAGACTTCGAGCCGCCGCACACCACCCTGAACGTGGGCATCGTCCGCGGCGGCGAGGCGCCCAACGTCATCCCCGGCTCCTGCCGCTTCACGCTGGAGTGGCGCCCGATCCCGGGCGAGGCCCCGACGCGGCTTCTGGACGCGGTGCGCGGCATCGCGCAGGAGGTGGCGATGGCGCGTGGAGTGGGCGTCTCGGTCAAGCCGCTGCGCCTGGACAAGGGCCTGGAGACCGCGCCCACCACCGAGCTGGTCCAGTTCCTCTCGCAGGCGACCGGCCACGCGCCCGCGACCGCCGCCTACCACACCGAGGCCCCGCAGCTCGCCGAGCTGGGCGCGCAGGTGGTGGTCTTCGGGCCCGGCGACATCAAGGTGGCGCACGCCACCGGCGAGCACGTCTCGGCGAGCGACCTGATGAAGTGCGCGGATGCGCTCACCGGAGCCATCCAGCGTTTTTGCCGCTGAGGCCCGCTACTTGAGGCGCTCGAGCAGCGCGCCCACTGCGTCGAGGCCGTCCTTGGCCACGCCCTCGAGGAAGACCCCGCCGCACTCGGAGCAGGTCTCCACGTCCTGACCCTTCACCCGCGCCTTCTCCATCCCTGCCTTGCAGGCGGGGCAGCGGCGCGGGGAATCCACGTCCAGCATCTCGACGTCGATGCGCCCGCCCGCGGCCTCGGACAGCTCCGAGTTGTCGAACCAGACGCTGCCGCAGCCGGCGCAGCGGTCCAGCGCGATGGAGTGGACGGAGCCCTGCTCCATCGCGGTCTGGCAGGCGGGGCAGACTCGGGCATCGGACACGGGCGACCTCCTGGGTGCGATGGCCCGAGTCTACTCGCTCGCTACCACTTCTTGTTGCCGTGGCAGCCCACTCCAGAGCAGGTGCGGGTGGCCGCGTTCCAGGTGCCCCCGCCGCTGAAGACCACCTGCACCGTCCCGTCGACGTGCTGGGCCTTCCCGGTGATCGCCGTGGCGGTGCTGTTCGAGACGCCGTTGTGGCAGCGGTTGCAGTTCTTGCCCATGAACGCGTGGTCCCCGAAGACGCTGGGGTGCTTGCCGGTGGTGGGCGAGTTCGCGTGGCAGGTGCCGCAGGCGTCCTGCGTCCCGTCCACGACCGTCCAGGTCGGCTGGGTGAGCGTCCCACCGCTGTTGGCCCAGCCCCCGTGGCACCAGGTGCTGGAGCACTTCCCGGTCGCCGCGGCCCACGCTGGCGCAAGGCCCTTCGTCCTCGCGATGGTCCCGAAGGCCACGTTCACCGTCCCGTCCGCGTGCCCGGCGCCGAGCGCGTCGGTGGGCACCTGGTGGCACTCGCTGCAGGCCACCGGGTTGGAGATCGCCGAGCTGCCCGCGAGGTGGGCGGTGTGCGCGCCGATGGCCTTCTCCGAAGTCGCGGTCCTGCCGTCGACGGCCTCGGGGGGCGCGCCGGTCTGGTTGTCGGTCCCGCCGTGGCAGAAGGTGCAGTTGGTCTTCCAGCCGTTGTGGCACTTGTTGCAACTCGAGGCGGAGCCGGAGCCCGTGAGGTCGGCCCCGTGGCAGGCGGCACACGCGGTGAGCCTCTTGTTCGCCTCGACGCCGTGCTGAGCGGGGTTCGACCAGCCGGCGGGGTGGCCTGCGACCTCGACCTCACCGTTGACGTGACGGCCCTTGGCCACGTCGATGGTCCCGTCCGCCTTCACCGTGTCCGGATGGCAGGTGGCGCACGCGGTGTTCGCCGGGTGCGGCGAGGGCGGCGGGTTCCCGTGGCAGGTCCCGCAAGCGGTCTGGGCGGGGCCGCCGTTGAACGTCGGCTGCGTGTTGGTCCCGCCGGTGAGCGTCGCGCCGTGACAGTAGACGCTGGAGCACTTCCCCGTGGCCGCGTCCCAGCTCGGCGTCTGGCCCTGGGCCTTCGCCCGCGGCCCGAAGGTGATCGTGGCGCCGCCCGCCCCGACGTGCCCCAGGTCGGTGGGGATGACGTGGCACTCGTAGCAACTGGTCATCTTGGCGATGTCCGAGTCCCTCATGTGCGCGCTGTGGGCGCCGACGCCCCGGTCGGTCGCGGCGGTCTTGCCATCCACGCTCTCGGGGGGCGCGCCGGTCTGGTTGTCGGTCCCACCGTGGCAGAAGGTGCAGTTGGTCTGCCACCCGCTGTGGCACTTCTCGCAGCTCACCTTGCTGGTCCCGCCCGCGAGGTCCGCCCCGTGGCAGCCGGTGCACGCGGCCAGGCCCTCGTTGGCCTCGGCGCGGTGGCCCTGGATCCAGCCCTCGGGGTGGTATCCGCCCGCCTGCACCTTTCCGTCGATGTGCAGCCCTCCGGCGACGTCGATGGTCCCGTCGGCCTTCACCGTCCCGGGGTGGCAGTTCTTGCAGTTCGTGTCCTGGACGTGGGGAGCAGGCGGCGGCGCGCCGTGGCACGAGCCGCAGGTGGCCTGCGTGCCGTCGACCCGCGTCCAGACCGGCCGGGTCGCCTTGCCGCCCGCGAGGCCCCCGCCGTGGCACCAGGTGGACGAGCAGGTGTTCTTGGCCGCGTCGTAGGCCGGAGTCAGCCCGCCGGTGGTCGCCAGCGCGCTGAAGGCGAGGTCGGTCTTGCCGTCGGCGTGGCCCGCGGAGTCGATGGC
>CAZAIE010000247.1:0-8485 GCA_964485035.1 uncultured Myxococcaceae bacterium
CCTGGACCTCGTGCACGAGTTCGTGAACCGCCCCGCCACGTCCGCGCCCAGCAGCGCCGCGGTGCGCTGAAAGTCGTAGGCGGGCCGGTTCACGAACTCGTGCACCAGGTCCAGGCGGACGCCCACCTCGACCGGGAGCAGCGCCAGCAGCCGGGGGTAGGCGAGCGACAGGTTGATGCGCCGCCCCAGCGCCTTCATCCCGTCGCGCTCCGTCTGCGGGTCCGCCAGCACGGGGTAGGACAGGTTGAAGTAGTTGAACTTCGCCCGCCCCTGGAACTGCAGCGCCCGGCCAAAGAGGTTCAGCCGCGTGTACTCGACGAGCATCCGCGGCCCGTCCATGAACGAGTATCCGACGCCCAGGCTCACCGCCTGGCTCGGCCGCTCGTCGACCGCGACGTAGACGTCCTTGACCTCCTCGGGCAGGTCCGGCGCGTTCATCCGCAGTGCCACGGTGCGGAAGATGCCCAGCCGGACCAGGTTGCGCTGGCTGAGCGCGAGCCGTTCCGGGTCCAGCAGGCCGCCCTCCTGGAGGGCCAGCGCCCCGCGCACCACCGACTCGGCGGTGCGGCCGCTGCCCTGCACCACCACCCGCCCGACGCGCACGGTGGGGCCCGGGACCACGCGGAAGGCGACGAAGGCCTCGGTGCGGTCGGCGCTGAGCACCGTCTCGTCCTCGACCTTCGCGAACGCCCGGCCCTCCTGCCCCAGCGCCTGCTTGATCGCCTGGCGGCTGGTCTCCACGTCGAGGGAGTTGTACGGCTTGCCCACGGTGACCAGGGTGACGGCCCGCGCACGCGCCGGGTCGGGCGCTCCGGGGAACGTCACCTCCCGCACCCGGGTCCGGGGGCCTTCGAGGAGGCGCAGCCTGACCCGGCCCTCGCGACGGCACTCGTCGCGGTCGAGCATGGGGGGAGCGGCCGCCGCGCTCAGGTACCCGTCGGCGACGTAGAGCTGGACGATGCGCTTCAGCGCCTGGGCGTACGCGGGCTCGAACCAGACCGTGGTGGGCTCGGAGACGAACCGGGAGTCCTTGCGCGCGGGGCCGCCCAGCAGCACCTCGTCGGCGGACTGGGCGCCTTGCACCGGCATGCCCGCCGCCTCCTCCAGCGACTCGACCACCCGGGCCTTCAGGAAGTCCGTCGTGAAGTGCTGGTTCCCCTCGAAGCGCACCTCGGTCACCCGCAACGGCGCGCCCTCGACGATGCTGAAGACGAGGTAGCGGACGCGCCGGTCGGCGCTCCGGACGTTCTCCACGCGGACCTTGGCGTCCGGCAGGCCCGCCGCCCGGTAGAACGCCACCAGGCGCTGGGCCAGCCGCTCCTCCACCCCTTCGTCCAGGGGCTCCTCGGGGTCGTAGGCCAGGCGGAGCTGTAGCTCCTTTTCGTCGAAGGCCTGGTTTCCGCGGAAGCGGAACTCCACCCGGGGACCGGCGCTGATGGGGAGGCTCACCGTCGCGCCGTCGGGACCGTCCGAGACCCGCGGCTCCCCGAAGCGGGCGCGGTAGAACGCCTCGGCGCGATAGCGCGCCTTCAGCGCCGCGAGGCCCCGCTCCATCCGCTCCTCGTCGAGCACGTCTCCGGCGCGCAGCCCGAAGGTCGTGAGGACCTCGGCGATGGGCAGCTGCGGGTCCCCCGCCACGTGGACCGCCGAGACCCGGCTGGGCTCGCCCTCGCGGACCTGGAACGAGAGCACCGTCTGCCCCTGCTCGCCCAAGAGCAGCGCGTGCTCGAGCTGCACCCGGGTGTGGCCGATCCTCCGGTAGGCGGCGCGCAGCCGGCCGGCGAGGCGCTCGACGAACTCCGGGTAGTACTCCGGCCGCCGCTCGGCGAGCGCCAGGGCCTTGCGCAGGGCGTCCTCGCCCAGCACCTGGTTTCCCTCGAACTCCACGCGGTCCACGAAGGTGCGCGTCTCTGCCTCGATGACCACCGAGACCCGGCCGTCGCCGTCTGGGGTGGTCACCACCCCCACCTCGGAGAACAGGCCCGTGGCCCAGAGCCGCTCCACGGTCCGGCGCGCGGCGATGCGGCTCAGCGCCATCCCCGGGGTGAGGGTGACCAGCCCGGTGAGCGTTCGGACATCGGCGTCGCGCGAGACGCGCAGCTCCACGGTGCTGATCACCGGTGCCGGGGCGACGGGCTCGGTGGACGCAAAGGCCTCGACCACGCCGCCGTCCGGGCCGGACGGCTCGCGCGGCTGGGCCGCGGCGTCGCCCGAGAGGACGGCGCCCAGCGCGAGGACCAACAGCGTGGCTACTCGAGTTCCCACCGGAGCTTGAGGTCGAGTCCTAGGTCGCCCAGCGAGCTGGCACTGCTCTCGTTGTCCCACTGCACCTGGGCAGACATGTTGTCGTTGAACCGGTACTCCGCCTGCGCCCTTCGTCCCCTTCCCGTTATCACAGGTTGCGAGAGCCGAAGCTTCAGCGAGTCGGTGAAGACCTTGGTCTCGAGCTGCGCGGTGGGCTCGACGATCCCGCTGGCGTCCGAGAGCTGCGTGGAGATCTCCACGCGCAGGTCGCGGATGACGGGGTTCTTGGGGACGAACTTCTGGAACTGCTTGCCCAGCCCCGAGAGGCCCACCAGCGCGTCGGCGACGAGCCCGGCCCCCGCAGTGCCGGAGTAGGCGCCGCGGTCCTTGCTGGTGACCCCCAGGGTGAGCAGCGCCAGGATGTCGGTGTTGTCCAGCGAGGGCTCGCTCTGCATCTGGATGGTCGGGTTGTCGAAGGGCCCGGAGGCCGAGAGGGTGACCCGGTAGTCGCGGATCTGCCCGTCCGCGCTCGCGTCGACCGAGGGCGCGATGCGGTCCCGCTCGGTGAAGGTGATGGCCGCGCGGGTGACCCGGAACTCGTTTCCCCGGTAGAAGCCGCGGCCGCCCTCCTCGGCCAGCAGGGTCCCCAGCATGCCGACGTGGACGTTGGAGCCAACCACTTGCAGGTCGCCGCCCAGCTTCACGTTGAGCAGGTTGTTGTCGATGGAGGAGCGCCCCGACAGGACGTGGACCGCCAGGTCGTACCGCAGGAACTCCTCGCGCTTCTCGTAGTTGCGGGCCTCGAGCCGGCGCTGCCGGGCGTCGCGGACGAAGCCCTGCAGGTCGATGTCCTGGGCGTACCGGGCCGACACCAGGTCCACGTCGCCAGAGAGCAGGAGATCGTCCAGAGGCCCGGCCAGCCGGAGCGAACCCGTGAACTGCATGGGGACCCCGTCGAGGAACGGGTAGGCGACCTTGTCGAGCGTCGCCGCGAGGTCGAGGCTGCGCGGCGTGAAGTCCTCCATGTCGACGTCGCCCGAGAGGTGGCGGACGGCGCCGTTGTTGACCTGGCCCTCGACGTCGGCGAGCACCAGCTTGTTCTGGCTGAACTCCAGCCGACCGCGAACCTCGCGTGCGCTGGCGGCGTAGCCGCGCACGGTGAAGCGCCCACCCTCCACCAGCGCAGTGCCCATCACCTCCGGGTTGGCCACTGGCCCGGAGACGGTGGCCGACAAGCGGAACCGGCCTCCGGTCTGCTCCACCCACGGGGTGAACAACTCCAGCAGCCGGGCCTCGAAGCCGCCTTCGACGCGCACGTCGAGATCCCCGTCCACCAGCACTCCCGCCGCGCTCAGGCGCGCCCCGGCGGGCCCACGGGCGACGGCCGAGCGGATCTCCACCAACCCTCCCTGGAAGGCCAGGTTCACGGGCCCGTCGTTGGCGAAGCGCCAGTCCCCCTTCCCGACGCTGACGCGGGAGAGCCAGACGTCGCCGCGGCTCTCCTCGTATCGGGAGAGGGTCCCGGTGGCCAGGACGTCGCCCCCGAGCGCGCCCTTGAGCCCCTGGACCTTGGGGAAATAGTGGGCGAGGTCCTCGGTCGCGGCGCTCACGCCAACCGCGAACGGCAGGTCACCCTCGAAGACCACGCGCCCGTCGACGAGCAGGTCCGTCCCCACCGGCCCCCGCGCAGTGAAGGTGGTGCGGTCCATGTCCAAGGCCAGCGTCCCGCTCCCCAGCCCCGCCCCGAAGGCGCCCAGGTCCCGCACCTCGAGGGAGCCCTGGGCCCGGGGGTGGTCCGTGGGGCCGAAGAACCGCAGCCGGGCCGCAAGGCTCCCCTTCGCTTCCAGGAACTCGCCGTTCGGCCGGGCGAGCTCCTCGGGGCGCAGAAGCGGCGCGTCGAGGACGAAGTCGAGGTCTCCGTCCAGCTCGACCTTGCCCGCCAACCGGAGCCGCCCACACGGGCCCTCGAGCTCGATGGGATCGAGGATCACCCGCGCGCCGTCCTCCGTCCGGAAGGTGAGCTGCCCGTCGCCGAACTTGCGGCCCAGGTAGGTGAAGTCCTCCAGCTTCGCCTCGACCCGAGAGCGCCCGCGCAGCACCGGGCCCGCGATCTCTGCGGTGCCGCTCACCTTCGCGTCAGCCCGGCCGCGGAGCGGGTCGAAGACCCAGTGGACGTCGCCGATGGCATCGACGAGGTCGGCGAGGTGGGCGCCCTCGAACCGCGCCTTGGCCTTCACCTTCGGCTCGTCGCCCCCGAGGTCGAACTCGCCGTCGGCGAGGAAGCGCGAGCGCCCCTTGACCACCGTCACCGACGGGAAGCCAAGGGTGGACTTGCGGACCCTGATCTGCGCCTCCGCGGTGCCCAGGTCCAGCGCGTGGAACTTGAAGTCCCGGATGGTGGCCAGCCCGTCGACCCGTGGCTCCCCGTCGATGACCTTGATGGCGCAGCGGCCCTCGACCGCCCCGTCCCAGGGGATGCCGATGATGTGTCCCAGGTCCGAGAGGTCCACCAGACGGGGAACGGCGTCGATGTGGAACCCGCGGTGGGGGTCGTAGTTCAGGGTCACCTCGGCCTCGACGTCGGAGCCCCGCTCGGTGCGCACGCGGCCGCGGCCGAGCCGGACGCGCTCGGTGTTCACGTCCACGACCAGGTCCGCGTGGGCCTCCTCGAGGTCGAGGACGTGGAACGGATCCGGGGTGTCCCAGCCCGCCGAGTACACGTGGAAGTCGCGGACGTCCACGCTCGCGGGGCCCGTGAGCGAGAAGGGCGCCAGCTGGCCCTTCACGTCGACGCGTCCGGTGGCGAGGAAGTCGACCCAGGCGTGCTTGAGCGAGAGCCTGTCCACCAGGCGCCCGAAGGGCAGGTCCTCCAGGTCAACCCCGGCGGTGAACGGCATGCCCGGCTGGACGAGGTCCAGCACACCGGCCACCCGGACGCTGCCCTCCCCCACCCCCAGCTCGAGCTTGTCGACCTGGACGCGCCGCTTCTCCAGGCGCGCCTCCAGGAAGGCGTCACCGACCTCGATGGGCCCGGCCTTGCCCCGCGAGAGGGTGACCTCGAACTCGAGGCTCGGGTCGGTCAGCGGCCCCTCGGCCTTCTTGAGGTTCACCGCGGCGATGCCCGAGAGCGCCGGCGCCTCGGGGCCGAGGATCGCCGCGACGAGGTCCAGCGGCAGGTAGAGCGAGGCCTCCAGGCCCAGGGTGGGAGTGCACAGCGTCTCCACGTCGCCGCGCACGAACGCCTTGAGCTCACCCGCCGCGACCTCCAGGTGGTTCACCGTGAGCTTCTTGCGGTCCAGGTCCAGCGAGCTCGAGAGCCTCAGCCGCGACAGGGGAAGCTCGACCCGGCCGGTCCCCACGCGACCCCGCGGCACCGCAACCCGCACCGCATAGGAGTGGCGGCTCATGCGCAGGTCGAGGTCCACCTCGTCGAGGTCCACCGTCCGGCCCCCCGGCGCCTTGACGTGCACCTCGGCCCCCGTCACCGCCAGCGTGTCCAGTTCGACGCGCGCCATCTCGTCGAGGAAACAGCCCTCGCCTCCGCCGGCCAGGGAGACCTCCGAGAGGTCCGCCCAGACGCGCGGGCGCTCGGCCTCGATGCGCTCCAGGCGGATGCGTCCGAAGACCAGCTCGAGCGCCGCAAGCCGGACCAGGAGACGGTCTGCGGCGAAGAGTGGGCGCGGAGCCCGCGCGGGAGTGATGCTGAACCCGGTGATCTCCACGCCGTTGCGCAGCGGGTCGATTGCGCAGTGCCCGAGCGCCACTTCCATTCCCAGGACGGAGGGCAGGCGCGACCGGGCTGCGGCGCAGACCTTCTCGCCCGCCCAGTCCGTGCGCAGGACCGCCACGGCCCCGGCCCCGAGGAACAGCAGGAGGAGCAACAGCGTGCGACCGAGATGGCGCCTCATCGCCGCACCCCGTCTGCCGCACGGCAGGGCGTGATCACGCCTGCTTCAACCCTTCGAGGTACCGGTCGATTTCCGAGAGGTCCACCTTCGCAGCAGGCTGGGCCGTTCGCGGGGTGTACAGCCCGGCTCGCTCCCTCGCGGCCCGCGCCTCCGCCTCCGCCTCGGCGACGGCTTCGGCCAGGCCCAGGTCCCCAGCCACGCGGCCGATCAGCCCGGCGTCGATCGACTCCTGGCGGGCGACGAAGGCCTCGAAGAGCGCGTTGTCGCAGATGGTGTTGATGACCCGTGGCGTCCCTCCCGCAAACCGGTGCACCGCAAGGACGGCTTCGGGGAGGAAAGGATTCTTGGGAGCGCCCGCGAGCCGCAGGCGGTGCTTCACGTACGCCTCGGTGGACTCCTGGGAGAAGGGCTCCAGCCGGTAGCGCAGGCTCACGCGCTGGGCGAGCGGCGGGTCTAGCTTCAGGTTCTGCTCGATGTCGGGCAGGCCGAAGAACACGAAGGAGAGCAGCTTGCGCTCGGGAACCTCCAGGTTCAGGAGGCCACGAAACTCCTCCATGATCTCGCGGGTCTGGAGCATCTGCGCTTCGTCGATGAGGACGACGGCCTTCTTGCCCTGTTCGTAGATCTGCAACAGGCGCTGGTAGAGCTGGGAGAGGAGCGCCAGTTTCTCCTCGGCCGGGCTCTCGACGCCCATCTGCAGGGCGATGCGCTTGAGCAGCCAGTTCGCGGTGATGCCGCTGTGGATGATGACCAGCAGCGCCGCCTCGTACTCCTGCTCGGGCAGGGAGTCGAGCATGCGGCGGGCAAGGGTGGTCTTGCCGGCGCCGATGTCGCCCACGAGGAGCGCGAGCCCCTTCATGTAGGAGACCACGTGCATCAGACGGGTGAGCGCCTGCGAGTGCTGGACGCTGTTGTAGTAGAAGCGGCTGACCGGCGCGTTCGAGAAGGGCTCCTGGGTCAGCCCGAAGTGCTCGAGGTAGGTCATGGCCTTCCGGTCAGACGAAGCCGATCTTGCGGGCCTTCTTGCCCTTGGGGTCCGTGCCCTTGGGCGGGTTGGGTTCGTCGGCCTCGGGGCGCGTGGCCGGACGGGCCGAGCCATTCGAGGTGAGCGCCTTCAGCGGCTTGGCTCCCGGTTCGGTGTGCTCCTCCTCGGCGCCGAGGTCGCGCATCCTCTCCACGGCTGAGCCCACGTCGCGGAAGGAACCGTCGAGCTTCTGGACCTTCTCGAACTGGACCAGCGCCTCCGAGAACCGTCCCATCTTTTCCAGGACGAGCCCCTGCTCGAAGTGCACGGCCTTCGCGGTGTCCGTCGTCGCCTGGGGAAGCGCGCCGGCCCGCTGGAAGGCCTCGAGCGCCTCGGGCCACTCCCCGCGTTCCATCCGGCAGATGCCCACCATCGCCAGCGCCTCGATCTCCTTTTTCTTCCCGCCCGCGGCTGCGGCTGCCTGCTCGAACTCGCCGATGGCGTCCTCGACCAGGCCCATCTCCTTGTAGGCGATGCCCAGGTCGTAGTGCGTGTCGACGTCCTCTGGCTTCACCACCTTCTTGAGGCCCTTCTTGAACTCATCGAAGACGTCCTCGACCGAGTACTGGAAGTCCTCGCTCGCCGACGGGGTGGCCGGGATGTCGAGAGCGCCAAAATCCTCGTTGGCGAGCTCGCTCGCCAGGTCGAAGGAAGCGTCGGCCGAGGGCTCTGCAGCGGGGGCCTCGGGGGGCGCCTCGGCGGCCTCGAGCCGCGCCAGGAGCTCCTGGGCCCGGGCCGAGCCCGGATACGCCAGCATCACTGTCTCGACGATCTCACGGGCCTCCTCGAGCATCCCCTGGTCGAGGAAGAAGGTGGCCTCGTCGAGCTCGTCCCCTGCGGGATCCTCCTCGGGCTCGGGTTCTGGCGCCGGCTCTACCTCGGGCTCTGGCTCGGGCTCTACCTCGGGCTCTGGCTCTGGAACCGGAAGCTTCGCCCGTGCCACGGGGGTCGGCTTGGCTGGAGCCCTCTCGGGCAAGCGCAGCGCCGGGAGCACCGTGGTGGGCTCGTCGTCGTCGTCGTCGGCCAGCGAGGGGACATTTGGCCGCTGTGCCTGAACCTGCTGGAGCAGCCCCTGCAGGTCCGCGACCCGGGTCGGATCCTCGTGGACATCCTCTTCGGGAGGCGGCCTCGACCCTGCCAGGCTCATGCGGCCCGGCATCGTGGGGACCAACTCCACCTCGGCGTCGAGGCTGTCGGGACCCTCGAGAGGCTCTCCCGCCTCGTCGGCGCCGAACAGGTCCTCCTCGGGCGGCTCGGCGATGAGCGGCTCGTCCGAGTAGGCGTCGGCCACCAGCGGCTCGTCGAGTCC
>CAZAIE010000248.1:0-8484 GCA_964485035.1 uncultured Myxococcaceae bacterium
AGATCACCACCTTCCCTTCGGTGGGCTCGCCAGCGTCGTCGGACGCCACGGCCGGGCCGGTTCCTTCCGAGCCTCCTGCTCCGGCTGCTCCGGCCGTCGTCCCGGCCAAGGTGGACTTCGACGGCATCTTCCGGGACGCGGGGATGGACGTGGGCGACCTGGACCGGGTCCGCAAGGCCGAGGACCTGCTCGCCAACCTCCCGCCCGACCAGCCCGCGTCGGTGAGCCGGATGATCGTCGAGGCCTCGCTCAAGGCCTTCGGCTTCCAGCTCGAGAAGATCGTCTTGGCGGCGCAGTCGCAGAAGAAGGCGCTGGACACCTACGTGAAGGTCAACGAGACCGCGACGGCCAAGGCGGTGGAGGACGCGCGCGGGCAGATCAAGGCGCTGGAGGAGAAGATCACCGCGCTCCACGCGGACATCGAGAAGCGGACCGGGAGCCTGGCCTCCTTCAACGCCGCCGCGCAGCTGCGCAAGGAGCAGGTGCAGCGCATCCTCGACTTCTTCGCCCAGCCCAAGCCGTGAAGCCCTGGAAGACGCTGGCCCGCGAGGCCACACCCGAGGGCGCGGAGCTCTTGCTGCAGGAGCGCGACGGCACCTACCTCATCCGCGTGGGCGGCGTGGAGCTCATGTCCAGCGCGCGGCACGGCTCGGAGGAGGCGCTCGCGGCGCTGGCGCTCTCGGCGGTGGGCAAGCATGCCCGCGTCCTGGTGGGCGGCTTGGGGCTGGGCTACACGCTGCGCGCGACGCTGGACCGGCTGTCCGCGGACGCCAAGGTCGTGGTCGCGGAGATCTCCCCGGTGGTGGTGGGCTGGAACCGGGGGCCGCTCGGGCCGCTGGCCGGGTCGCCGCTCTCCGACCCGCGGGTCCGGGTGGAGGTGGGCGACGTCGGAGCGATCCTCGCGGCGAGCGAAGCGCTCGACGCCGTCCTGCTGGACGTGGACAACGGTCCCTCCGCGCTGTTCCGGGAAGGCAACCGCGGGCTCTACTCCCAGGACGGGCTGGTGGCAGCACGGCGTGCGCTCGTGCCCGGGGGCGTGCTCGCGGTCTGGTCGGCGGGACCCGAGGCGGGGTTCACCGCGGCGCTGCGGAGGGCGGGGTTCGATGCGCAGGAGCACACCACGCCTGCCCGCGTCGGTTCCCCGACGCGGCACACGGTGTTCCTCGCCCGGCGCCGGTGAGGGCGCTCAGACCGGACGCTTCTGCGGCTTCCCGAACTGGCGGAAGAAGGCGATGATCCGCTGCTCCAGCGGGAGCTTCTCGTCCAGCGACCCGCCGTCCACGAAGATGCAGCCGCACTCCTCGCAGGCCTCGTAGTACAGAGGGTCCTGTCGGTCGGCGCTTTCGAAGAGGGTCAGGTCGATGAGGCACGTGCCGCACTGACCCGTCTCCCCGTCGGGGACCACCCGTCCGCCGAGCGACTCCATGCCGGGCAGGTTGTGGTGGAGAAGGAGCGGCTTGAGGTCCGCCAGTTCCACCGTCACCCCACCACATTCCGCGCACTCGCGCAGGGGCTGTTCGGTGCCTTCTTCGATCTCCGGCATTTCGGCGTTGCAGCCAGGGCAGTTCATCAGGACAGGGTCTCCGACGGCTGGAAGTGCTGGTAAGAGGTGAAGCTGACCCGCGATCGTTAGCACCCCTGGGGTCCGGTGACCAGAGACGAGACGCGGCCGAGAGCAGAATGTCGGTGCGCCGCGGAGCGGGTATGGTCCCGTCCCCACCCGCGAGGTCCTTCGTGAAGTCCGCTCTCGTCTCCTTCGTCGGCCCCTCCCTCCCTCTGCCCGAGGCGCGCGCCCTCTCTCGGGGCGTGGTGCTGCCCCCGGCGAGGCAGGGCGACGTCTACCGCGCCCTCGCGCTGCGTCCCCGGGCCATCGCGCTCGTGGACGGGGTCTTCGAGTCGGTCCCTTCAGTGTGGCACCACGAGATCCTCGCGGCGCTCGACGCGGGGGTGGCGGTCTTCGGCGGCGCGAGCATGGGCGCGCTGCGCGCCGCGGAGCTCTGCGGCCAGGGCATGGTCGGGGTGGGGCAGGTCTTCCAGTGGTATCGGGACGGGGTGATCCGCGACGACTCGGAGGTGGCGCTGGTGCACGCCGGCGCGGACCACGGCTTCGAGCCGTTCTCGGTGCCGCTGGTCAACGTCCGCCACAACGCCGCGCGGGCGCGGGCGGCGGGCGTCCTCACCTCGACGCAGGCGCGGGAGCTCGTCCGCTGCGCCAGCGAGGTCTTCTACCAGCGGCGGACCTGGACCCGGGTGCTCGACGCGCTGGCCTGGCCAGCCGCCCTGCGCGCTCGCTGGACGCGCTGGGCGTCGTCGCACCTCGAGGACCTCAAGCGCGAGGACGCCCGGGCCTGCCTGCGCAGCGCCGCAGCGTTCGTGCGCTCGGCGCCGGCCGTCCGCGTGTCTGCTCCACGGGCGCGGGCGTCGGCCCACGTCCGCTTCCGGCGGCTCCTGGACACCCAGGCAGAAAGGCTCGCTGCGCTCGGCGAGCGACTGGACGCAGACGAGCTCGTGGACGAGGGGCTGCGGACGCTGCTGCTCGCCGGCTGGGCCCGCGAGTCGGGCCTTCAGGTCTCGGAGCGGGAGCTGGCGGCGACGGAGGGCGCCTTCTGGCGCGAGCAGCGGATCCCACCCCGCGCGCGGGCGGCCTTCCTCGCCCGGCAGGGGCTCGACCCCGCCCAGGCGCGCTGGCTGTTCGAGACCCTGGCCCTCGAGCGCCGGGTGCTCGACTCCTCGGTGCGGATGCTCAACGACGGCCCCGGGCGGGACGAGGCGCTGGTGTTCGCGGCCTGCCGCCGCGGCCTGCCTACTTGAGCAGCGCCCAGAGCCACGCGAAGGCGATTCCGTAGGAAGCGGGGATGCGGGTGATGAGCGAGAGCGAGCCGGCCCAGCCGGTGACCGTCCCGGCCTTCAGGTAGGAGCCCTCGAGCAGCACCCCCACGCCGCCCTCGCCGTAGGCGTGGCCGAGGACCCCGCCGTCGCCACTGAGGGTGTGGAAGTCGTCGTCGGCGAAGGCCACGAACTCCCAACTCACGCCCAGCGCGGCGCCGTGGCCCCAGGCGTTCTCCGGCGCGAGCTTGAGCAGCCGCGCCTGCGCCCTCACCGAGAGCTTGCCCAGGCCGCTCCCGACGGTGTGCTGCAGGGCGACCCCCGAGCCCTCCAGGAAGCCTCCCTGGACGGTGCCGCGCTCCGCGAAGTCCGCGAAGTAGCCGACGCTGCCATCGCCCCGCCGGGCGCCGAGGTCGCGGAAGAGCCCCAGCAGGTTGACCCCGGCGCGCAGCTGCACCGGGGCGTCGTAGTTGCGGGGCACCCCCGCGGCCTTCATGGTCCGACCGCCGACCCCGACGCTGGTGGAGACGGGCGGGCTGACGAAGGGGATCGCGACGCACCCGGTCGCGCAACACAGCGTCAGGGCCAGGATCAGCACGCGCCGCACGCCGCTCATCGGACCCCCAGGGGTGTGACCACGAAGACGAGCGCGCTTCCGGCCTGAGGCGCTCTCGAGGGGAGGTTCCGGGACGCGGCGGGCGCTGGGACCGCGAGCCTGCGGACCAGCAGGTCGATGCCCCAGGCGACCAGGAGGCCGGTCGCGGTGCCCAGGACGTCCCAGGTCAGGTCCTTCCACGATGGCGTGCCGTGGCCGGCCAGATCGACGAGCTCCTTGGCGATGCCGGCGGTGAGGGCGACGCTCGCTCCGAACCCCAGCCGCAACCCGGTGTCGTCCCAGACCAGCGATGCGGCTCCGTAGCCGAGCCCCGCAAGACCAGCGCTGGCGCCGTAGTGCAGCGCCTTGTCGGCGCCGAACCAGGGGTCGGGGTCGGCGGCGCGCGCAGGGGCCGACCATCCGAGGGAGCAGAGGAGGAAGAGGGCGAGGGTGCGCACGCGGGGACTATCGCGCCCGTGCGTGCGGGCGGTCAACGGACGCCAGGCGACGTTTCGGGCGAGCCGGCGACGAGGACGCTCGCCTCTTTCCGAAGCCTTCCCGTATGCTCCGCGGCGGTCGGCGCCTTGCGGCGCCCCAAGCTAGAAACCCGGTGACGAGGTGACCATGAACGCGACGCTCGAGACCCTGGAGCCGAAGGCCCTTTGGAAGCAGTTCATCGCCCTGTCGAACATCCCGCGCGGCTCGAAGAACGAGAAGGCCGCGGTGGCCTACGTGGTGAGCGAGGCCAAGCGGCTGGGCCTGCCCTACACCCAGGACGCGGTGGGCAACGTGGTGGTGACCAAGCCCGCGACCAAGGGCCGCGAGGGCGGGAAGACCACCGTGCTGCAGGGCCACCTGGACATGGTCTGCGAGAAGAACGAGCAGACCAGGCACGACTTCACCAAGGACCCCATCCGCCTCAAGATCGTCGATGGCTGGGTGAAGGCCGACGGCACCACGCTGGGCGCGGACAACGGCATCGGCGTCGCCACCGCGCTCGCGGTCATGGAGGCCAAGGACCTCTCCCACGGGCCGCTGGAGTTCCTCTTCACCATCGACGAGGAGACCGGTCTCACCGGCGCCTTCAACCTCCAGCCGGGCTGCCTGAAGGGCACCCAGCTCCTCAACCTGGACACCGAGGAGGAGGGCGCGGTGTACATCGGCTGCGCGGGTGGGATGGACTCGATGGCGCGCCGCCGCGTGAGCCTCCAGGCCCCAGGCGCGGGCAAGAAGAGCCACCGCCTCAAGGTCGCCGGCCTCAAGGGCGGCCACTCCGGTCTGGACATCAACACCGGGCGCGGGAACGCCCTGAAGATCCTCGCGCGGGCGCTGCGCGCCTTCACCCCCGCCTTCGGCCTGGAGGTCGCGAGCCTGGACGGCGGCAGCAAGCGCAACGCCATCCCCCGCGAGGCCTTCGCCACGGTCTACGTGGACCCCGCGCGCGTCGAGGCGCTCAAGGCCGAGCTGGCCGGGCTGCAGAAGGCGCTGCGCGCCGAGCTGGGCAAGGCCGACCCCGACGTGGAGCTCTTCCTCGAGCCGGTGGAGCACCAGGGCAAGGTCATCGCGCCCACGCACGCCTCGGCCATCGTCTCCTTCCTCTACGCCTGCCTGCACGGCACGCTGGCGATGACCCCGGACATCCCCGACCTGGTCCAGACCTCGACCAACCTGGCGATCATCGAGACCAAGGGCGACCTGGTGGAAGTCCAGATGAGCCACCGCAGCTCGGTGGACTCGGCGAAGAAGGACGTGGGCGCGATGATCGCCGCGTACTGCGACCTCGCCGGCTTCGCGGTGGAGCAGGGCGCGGGCTACCCGGGCTGGGCCCCCAACGTCTCCTCGCCGCTTCTGGGCGTCGCGAAGCGGGTCCACAAGGAGCTCTTCGGCAAGGAGCCGCTGGTGAAGGCGGTCCACGCCGGTCTCGAGTGCGGCATCATCGGCGAGAAGTTCCCCGGGATGGACACCCTCTCCATCGGGCCCACCATCACCGGCGCGCACTCCCCCGACGAGAAGGTGGAGATCCACTCGGTGGAGACGTTCTGGAAGTTCGTGGTGACCCTGCTGCAGACGGTCTGAGCCGGCGCAGCGCTGGAAGCACCGGCAGGGCCGCCGCTCGGCGGCCCTGCCGCATGTGGGCCGGAAGACCCGGGAGGCAGGCCGTGGCGAAGCCGACGCGCGAGGACCGGGTGGCCTACCTCCGGGCCCTGTGCCGGACCATCCCCTACACGGTGGTGGAGCCGGTGCTCGCCGACCCCACCGAGTTCTCGGTCCGCTCTCGCTCGTTCGAGGGCGTGCTGCTCCACGCGGACCTCGTGGGCTTCACCACGCTCTGCGACGCGCTCGCCCGCGGCGGCTCCGACGGCCTCCTGCGCCTGACCTCCGCGCTCAACACCCTCTTCGCGCGGCTGCTGGAAGAGGCGCTCTTCCCCTACGACGGCTACGTGCTGCACTTCGGCGGGGACTCGGTGGCGGTGCTCTTCCACGGCGAGGACTGCGCCGGACGCGCGGCGGCGGCGGCGCTCTGGGCGCAGCGGCTCATGTCCGAGGAGCTCCAGGGGCTGCTGGGCGAAGGAGGCCGGGACCTGCGCCTGCGCATCGGGCTGTCCCAGGGAGAGATCCACCTGCCAGTGGTGGGCGATCTGACGCAGCGCTCGGCGGTGTGCGCGGGGCACGCGGCCCACCGAGCGGTCGCGCTGCAGGAGCGGGCGGACCCCGGGAGCGTGCTCGCCGACGCCGCGCTGGTGCAGGCGCTGGGAGACCGAGCCGTGGCCCGACCCCACGGCGAGGGCGTGGCGGTGCTCCTGGAGCTGCGCCGGCCGCCGGCCCGCGTGCCGATCCGCGAACTCCAGGGCCGCGTCGAGACCGACACCGAGGCCAAGATCGCCCTCTTGGAGCCGTTCGTGGCCCCGCCGCTCGCGGCGCGCCTGCGCTCCACCCCCGACGGCTGGCGCATCGCCGGCGAGCTGCGCGAGGTGGTGGTGGCCTTCGTCGAGCTCTCCGGGCTGAGCGAGCGCGAGCAGGGGCCGGAGTTCGTGCTCGAGGTCTCCCGCGCGGCGCTGCGCGCCTTCCGCAAGTACGGCGGCGTGGTGGCCAAGACCGACCTGTGCCGCACCGGCCACCGGCTGATGGTGCTCTTCGGGCTGCACCTGCCCTCGGCCAACGACGTCGAGCGGGCGCTCCTGGCTTCGCTGGAGGCCTGCGCCCGGCTGCGGACCTGGGCCGCCTCGCGCCCCGAGCTGCGGCTGCGCATCGGCGTGCACGCCGGCCCGGTCTACTACGGCGCCTTCGGCAGCGACTTCCGGCACGACATCACCGTGGTGGGCGACGCGGTGAGCACCGCCGCGCGGGTGGCGGAGGTGGCCGAGCCGTTCGAGGTGGTGGTGACCGGCGAGGTCGCGGCGCGGGCCCCGTCGTTCCTCCTGACCGACAAGCACGCCCCCGGCAGCCCCGAAGGCCCGGTGCGGCTGCGCGGCCGGCAGGGGACGGTGGCGCTCAAGGTGGTCCACGGGGCCCGGGAGGAGCGGGCGCACTACCTGCGGCTGCGGCGCCAGACCCGCTTCCTCGCCGGGCGCAGCGCCGAGACCGCGCTCGTCGGCCAGGTCGTCGCCCAGGCGCTCGCCGGCCAGGCGCAGGTGCTGGGGCTCACCGGCGGGGAGGGCACCGGGAAGAGCGCCATCCTCGCGAGCCTGGTCGACGAGTGGGTGCGCCAGGGCGGCACCGGCCTGATGGGGCGCTGCCGCTACGCGACCCGCACCGAGCCGCTCGCGCCGGTGGTGTCGATGTTCTCCGCCGCGCTCGGGGTCGCCGGCCCCGACGACGACGCGGACGCGCCCAAGCGGCGCCAGCGGCTCCGCGACGGGCTCTCGCGGCTGGGGGAGGGCGCGGCGGAGCTGGTGGAGCTGCTGCAGCCCCTGCGCCGGCCCGACGGCGCGTCCCAGGCGCTGCTGGACCTCGCCGACCCGCAGGCCCGCGAGCGGGCGCTGGGCGCGGTGCTGCGCTACCTCGAGCAACGCTCGGGCGGGCCGATGCTTTACGTGGTGGAGGACCTGCACCTCGCCGACGGCCTCACCCTGGAGCTCGCGGCGCGGGTGGCGCAGCTCCCCCGGGACCGGGCGTTGCTGCTGGTGGCGACCTACCGGCCGGAGCCGGCGGTGGCGGGGTTCCGCCGCGTGGTGGACCACGAGCTCTCGCTGGAGCCGCTGAGCCCCCGCCAGTGCGAGGAGCTGCTCGCGCACGAGCTGGGCGCGACCGCGGTGAACCCGGAGCTGCTCGCCTTCCTCTTGCGGCGCACCGGGGGCAACCCGGGCCACCTGGTGGAGACGGCGCGGTTCCTGCGCGAGCGGAGCCTGTTGCCGGTGCGCGCGGGGCTGGCGACCGTGCCCGAGGGCGGGGTGGCGCTTTTGGACGACGTGGTGCCCGCGAGCGCGGCGACCGTGGCCCTGGCGCGGCTCGACGGCCTGGGCGAGGTCGAGCGGCGGCTCTTGCGGACGGCGAGCGCCTTCGGCCACCCCTTCGGCGAGGAGGACCTCGCGCGGGTCGCCGAAGGCGAGGTCGAGCCGGAGCGGGTGGGCTGGGCGGTGGAGAACCTGGAGGACCTGCGGCTGCTCTCGCCCGAGGCGGGGCGCTGGTCCTTCCGGGACGAGGTCACGCGGGCGGTGGCCTACGGCACGCTGCCCGAGCCGCGGCGGCGGGAGGTGCACCGCCGCATCGCCGACGTGCTGGAGGGCCGGCCCGACCTCGACCCGGCCCGCGACGCCGCGGCGCTGGGCCTGCACCGGGAGCGGGCCGGCCAGGCGCCAGAGGCCGCGGCCTGGTACCTGCGGGCGGCCGAGACCGCTTTCCAGGCGGGCCTGGACGAGGAGGTGCAGTACCTCGCCGAGCGATGGGTCCGCTGTGCGCGCGAGCTGCCGCTCCTGCCGCCGGGAGCCGGGGCGCGGATGGGCCTGATGCGGCTGGTCGCCGCCGGGAGGCAGCGCCGGCATGGCGAGGCGCTGCGGCGCGCGCGGGAGTTGATGGCGCAGCACGGCGCAGAGCTCGGGGCTGCGGAGCAGAAGCTCGTGGAC
>CAZAIE010000249.1:0-8464 GCA_964485035.1 uncultured Myxococcaceae bacterium
CATGCTCGCAGATCCAGGGGGCCCCCCGGGGGGCCCCCTGGATCTGCGAGCATGGAAGCCGCCGCCGTCGCGTGGCGAGATGGGGAGCAACCGGAGCGACTTTACAATGCTCGTATCGTCGTCGTCAGTCGTCGTCGTCGCTCCTCGGCCAGCGGATCCGGCGCGGGGGACTCGGGCAGGCTCACCCGGCGCTGGGCAGGTGGCGTGCTCGGTCGGGCTGCTGGCGGAGGTGGCCCGGGAGGCGCACCGGACGCGCCGCGGGGGCGCTGCATCAACTCCTGGGCGCTGGGCTCCATGCGCCGGAAGGCCAGCGTCATGCCGGGCTTGGCGGGGTCCTTGGAGAGCGAGGTGACCTTCGCCTCGCCGGAGAGGACCTTGCGGCCGTCCGAGAGGACGAACTCGAAGCCAAAGACGGCGCCCTCGGGCTTGGGCGACTTCGTGGCGCAGAACATCGACCCGCGCACCAGGCTCGGTCCGAGCTTGGTGACGAACTCGTCCTCGGACGCGTACGGCAGGCGGAGCCGGAGCGGTGCGGGCTGGTCGGTCATGCGCTCCCGTTCTACACCCGGGATGCGGGGTGGTCGATTTTCGAGTTCCAGGGCCGCCGAGCGAGCCAGCGGCCCCGGAAGGGCGGCTACTTCACCAGCCCGGCCACCTTGTCCAGCGCCGCGCCGATCTTCGAGGGGTCGGCGCCGCCGGCCTGGGCCAGGTCGGGCTTGCCGCCGCCGCGCCCACCGACCTCGGCGGCGATGGCCTTGATGATGTCGCCGGCCTTGTTGCCCCGCGCGATGGCGTCCTTGGAGACGGCCACCAGCAGCACCGCCTTGCCGTCCTTCTCGCCACCCAGGGCGATGACCGAGAGGGGCAGCTTGTCGCGCAGCTTGTCGGCCATGTCGCGGAAGGCCTCGACGTCCGCCGGGTCGATGCGGGCGGTCACCACCTTCACGCCGTTCACGTCCTTCGCCTTCTCCGCGAGGTCGCCGGCGCCCTCGGCCGAGCCCTTCTTCTTCAGGGCGTCGAGCTCCTTCTCCAGGGTCTTCACCGTCGCCCAGAGCTTCTCCGCGGCCTTCTCGGCGAGCTCGGGGCTCGAGCGCAGCACCTCGGAGACCGCGCGCATGCGGGCGCGCTGCTCCTGCATGCGGCGGACGGCCTCGTGGCCGGTGGTGGCGACGATGCGGCGCACGCCGGAGGCCAGCGACTCGTCGGCGGTGATGACGAACGCGCCGATGTCCCCGGTGCGGTCCACGTGCGTGCCGCCGCAGAGCTCCAGCGAGGGGCCGAAGCGGACCATGCGCACCTTGTCGCCGTACTTCTCGCCGAAGAGCATCATCGCGCCCTCCTTGCGGGCGTCCTCGATGCCCACCTCCTTGAGGTCGCGGGCCAGGTTCTGGCGCACCAGCGCGTTGACCTTCTCCTCGAGGGTCACCTGCTGCTCGGGGGTCAGCGGCGAGAAGTGGGTGTAGTCGAAGCGGAAGCCGTCGGGGCCCACCTTCGAGCCCGCCTGCTTCACGTGGTCGCCCAGCACCTCGCGCAGCGCCAGGTGGAGCAGGTGCGTCGCCGAGTGGTTCCCGCGGATGGCCTGGCGCCGCTCGGCGTCGACCTTGAGCTGGACTGCCTGGCCCACCTTCACCGTGCCCTTCTTGATCTTGCCGTGGTGCACGAAGAGGCCGCCCACGGGCTTGTGGGTGTCGGTGACCTCGATGGTGAGGCCGTCGGCCTCGATGAGCCCGGTGTCGCCGACCTGGCCACCCGACTCGCCGTAGAAGGGCGTGCGGTCGGCGACCAGCTCCACCTTCTGGCCCTCGGAGAGCGACTCGACCTGCTTGCCGGCCGAGACCAGGGCGCGGACCTTCGCCTCGGCAGAGAGGGCGTCGTAGCCCAGGAACTGCGAGTCGCCCAGCGACTGCTGGAGCTGGTGGTAGACGTCCGCGACCGCCTTCTCGCCGGAGCCGCCGAAGTCCTTCTCGCCCGGCTTCTTCTCGTCGACCCACTTCTTGTAGCCGTCCTCGTCCACGCGGAAGCCGGACTCGGAGGCGATGATGCGGGTCAGGTCGGCGGGGAAGCCGTGGGTGTCGTGCAGGAAGTGGATGGTCTCGAAGGGGATGTCCTTCTTGCCTGCCTTCGACAGCTCGGCCATGGCGTCGCTGAGCATCCGGGTGCCCTTGTCCAGGGTGCGGCGGAAGCCGATCTCCTCGTTCTTCGCGAACTCGATGATGGTGGAGCGGCTGGCCGTCAGCTCGGGGTAGAAGCCGCCCATCAGCTCGATGACCTTGTCCGCGGTCTCGAAGAGGAACGGGTCCTTCAGCCCCAGGCGCTCGCCGTAGCGGATGGCGCGCCGCATGATGCGCCGCAGGACGTAGCCGCGGCCCTCGTTGGAGGGCAGCACGCCGTCGGCGATGAGGAACGCGGTCGAGCGGCTGTGGTCGGCGATGACGCGCATCGCCACGTCGTCCGGGGCGGTGCTCGCGCCGTACTTCTTCTTCGAGAGCTCCTCGGCGCGCGCGATGATCGACCGCAACAGGTCGGTGTCGTAGTTCGAGTCCACGCCCTGGACCACGGCGGCGACGCGCTCCAGGCCCGCGCCGGTGTCCACGCAGGGCTTGGGCAGCGGCTTGAGCGAGCCGTCCTCGAACATCTCGAACTGCATGAACACGTGGTTCCAGATCTCCATCCACGCGTCGGAGTCGGCGATGGCGTTCTCCACGAAGAACTTGCGGGCGTGGGCGTCGATGAAGGCGCGGTCGCGCTCCTTGCCGCGGTAGACGTGCATCTCCGAGCAGGGGCCGCACGGGCCCACCGGGCCCATCTGCCAGAAGTTGTCCTTGCGGCCGAGGCGGAAGATGCGCTCGGGGCGCACGCCCAGGTCGCGCCAGAACTTCGCGGCCTCCTCGTCGGCGGGGATGTTCCCCTCGCCCTCGAAGATGGTCACCGCCAAAAGGTCGGGGTCGATGCCCAGCCAGTCGGGGCTGGTCACCCACTCCCAGCCGAAGCGCACCGCGTCCTGCTTGAAGTAGTCGCCGAAGGAGAAGTTCCCCAGCATCTCGAAGAAGGTGTGGTGCCGGGCGGTGTAGCCCACGTTGTCCAGGTCGTTGTGCTTGCCGCCGGCGCGCACGCACTTCTGCGAGCTGGTGGCGCGGGAGTAGTCCCGCTTCTCGCGGCCGGTGAACACGTCCTTGAACTGGTTCATCCCCGCGTTGGTGAAGAGCAGGGTGGGGTCGTTCTGCGGCACCAGCGCCGAGGAGGCCACGCGGCGGTGGCCCTGGGACTCGAAGTAGCGCAGGAACGATTCGCGGATCTGGGCGGCGGTGAGCTTCTTCATGGGGTGGCTTCCGTAGTGGGTCGCGGGTTCAGGAGGCGGCTCGCCTCGGGAGGGCCGTGTCGATAGCACGGCGGTCCCTACTCGACAACGCCGCGCCGCCCTCGGTGGCCCCGACGGGGGACGCCCTCCGCGGTCCGCAGAAACTGACCGCGCCGCGCTCCGTTCCTGATAGGGTCCGCGCCTTCAACAGGAGGTCGCATGGCGCAGAGCCCTGGTGCAGTGAAGCGGCAGAAGGAACTGGCGCGCCTGGAGTACCAGGCGCAGAAGAAGGCGAAGAAGGAGCAGCGCGCCGTCGAGAAGAAGCAGCGCGAGGAGAAGGGCATCGTCGAGTCCGACGTCATCCCCATGGAGCGCGAGGGGTAACCCGACCCTCGCCGCCCGGGCAGCGCCCACTCGACATTGCCCTGGGGATGGGCTAGGAAGCCCCATCCTCGTCCGAAATGGCACGGGGTACCGGAAGGCACTTCCTGCCTCCCGGATTCGAGAAGAAAAGAGTTGGTGCAATGGCTACTGGGACCGTGAAGTGGTTCAACGACGCGAAGGGCTTTGGTTTCATCCAGCAGGATGATGGTGGCGAGGACGTCTTCTGCCACCACACCGCGATCCAGGCGGAGGGCTTCCGCACCTTGGCCGAGGGCCAGAAGGTGTCGTTCGACGTGACCCGCGGCCCCAAGGGCCTGCAGGCCTCGAACGTCCGCCCCATCTAAGTCCTGCGGATGACGCCCAGCCCCGGGCCGAGAGGTCGGGGGTGTCGGCTCGAAAGCCCGGTTTCGCGACCGGGCTTTCTCGTTGCCCCCAGCAGACTCTGACGGGCTACTCGCCAGCCAGCGCGTCCGGGGGCGCTGCCTCGAACTCGACGCGCGAGCCGGTGATGGGGTGGGCGAAGGCCACGCGGAAGGCGTGCAGCCAGTACCCGAGGTCGCCGGGGAGTGCGGCCAGGTCGCCGCGGGAGAGGCCACGCGTGTCGTAGAGAGGGTCGCCGACCAGCGGGTGCCCAACCGAGGCGAGGTGGATGCGGATCTGGTGGGGGCGGCCGGTGATGAGCCGGAGCTCGACCAGTGAGTCGTCTCCGCGGGGCTCGACGCGCACCACCACGGTCTCGGCCGGCCGCCCCGTGGCCGAGGCCGCGAAGACCTCGCCGAGGCGCGGGTGTGGGACCGGCCCGATGGGCGTGTCGATGCGCTGCGGGAGGAGCGTCCCCTGGGCGAGCGCGAGGTAGGTCTTCTCGACGGCGCGGGTGCGGAAGGCCGCCTGCAGGGCGCTTCGGGCCGTCGCCGTGCGGGCGAAGACCACCAGGCCCGAGGTCCCGCGTCCGAGCCGGTGCATGGGGCAGAGGTCCGGGTCGCGCGCCTGGACCAGCGCGAGCAGGGTGTGTTCGAGGAAGCCGCCCGCAGGCGCGGTGGGCAGGCCCGAGGGCTTGGCGACCACCAGCAGCCAGGGGTCCTCGAAGACCACGTCGAAGTGGAGCGGGACCTCGGGCTCCTCCCAGGGCGGGCGGTTCCAGACGAGCACCTGGCCTCGTGCGAGCAGCTCCTCTCCGCCGGCCAGGGCTTGGTCCAGCGTCACCTCACCCGAGGCCAAGCGGCGTGCCCACTCCTCGCGAGAGGAGTGCGTGAAGCGGACAGCCAGCAGGTCGAGCACCGTCCTGCCGGACTCCTCCGGTCCGATCTGGAGGCGGTAGGAAAAGCCGTGGTTGAGCCTGCCCACGAAGTCAGATGACCTCGCCCTCGCGAGGGTCGAGCATCAGCGCGCCCGGGACCGCCCGCTCGACGGACTGGAGCAGCAGCAGGAAGTCGTTGAAGTGCTCCATGGCCGGGTCGTCCGGCCCGGCGATCTCCAGGCGGCGCTTGCAGGGGCCGACCTCCTGCGCGAGCGACGGCTTGGCGGCAATCTTGGGCTGGCGCGCGAGGTCCTGAGACTCGGAGGCGACGTGGGGCCCGTCGGCCAGCGAGACCCGAAAGGTGCTCCCGTGGAACTCGATTTCGATCGCCGCGCCCTGGAGGCGGACCTCTGCGTCGCGCAGGTCACCTCGAAGTGCCTTGGCCAGCTCGGCGGGGGCTGGAACCACCACCGGGTCGGGAATCTGGGCGAAGGCGAGGTACATGCGCATCTCCGTGTCGGTCAGGGTAGGTGAGTCTGCCAGAGGAACCGCGAAACACCGAGTCCTCGCACTCCTTCCTCCCCCGAACGGAACGAGTCTGGCCGGGAGGGGGCAGGTTGCGGGTCGGAGGGCCCGGAAACGCGTCCAGGAGGCCCAGGAGGCTCGTGGAGCGCATGAGCCAACCCTCTGCGTATTTCAATATCGGTGGCTGGCGAGCGCGTGTCTTGGCGGCCCCCAGGAGCCCAGAAGTGCCTTCCTGGGGCCTGTGGGAGAGTGCTGTAAATATATGAGATCAATATTGAAAATCGTGACTAACTCCCGGTCAGGGTTCGCCGGCGGAAGCTGCATTCTGGGGGTCACGCGCCAGTCGCAGGACGAAGTCAGCGTCATTGTCGCCGGAGTCGTAGCCATTCCCCTGGAGCGCATCGGCGCCCGAGGTCATGGCGTCCGCCGTCGACTTCCACCGCGCCTTGCGCTCGAACGAGCCGCCTGTGGCATGGGCATCCGGAATGGGGCGGTCCCCTTCGGCGGGGCTGCCCGCGAGCCAGCCGACCATGTCGAGGACGCCGGGGCTGGTGGGGGTCGTCGTGGCGCCCAGTGACGTCCCCGCGGCAACCAGCCAGACCGAGGCGGCCGAGTTCGCGAGACCAGTCGAGAACGTGTCGTCGCCCGCGACCGACCCCGAGTAGTTCCCGGTCCCGCCGTGGACCGCGAGTCGGTACCTGCCGGAGAGGATGAGCGTGCCGGTAGGGAAGGTGACCATCTTGTTGAAGGTCCCGGTGCTGGCCCGGTAGTAGAGCGCGGCCCCGGAGAGGTCCTTGGTGGTGGCGGACGGGTTGTAGAGCTCCACGAACTCGTCCGCTGCGCTCGCCCCCTTGTTCGCCACCTCGCTGATCACCACGTGGTCGGGCGCGGTGCAGACGGGCGGGGCGTCGCAGAAGGTGCCGTCCTTGGTCTGGTTGCAGGCGGTCAGGCCCTCGCAGCCCGAGGTGGCGGTGCAGCGCACCCCCAGGCCCGGAACGTCCGGCTTGCCGCAGGCGCCGCAGTTGTTGGCCGCCGGGGCGTCGCACACCGAGCCGTCGTTGGTGCGGTTGCAGACCTTCTTGCCGGTGCAGTTCTCGGCGCTGGCGCAGACCGCGCCGATCCCCGGGACCAGAGGCCCGCCGCAGAGGCCGCACTCGTTGGGGGCGCTCGCCGCGCGGCAGGTCGCCGAGGTGCCCGAGGGCTCGCAGGTGATGGTCCCGTCGCAGCCGTTCGCGGCGGTGCAGGCCGCGCCCACCCCGGGGACGTCGCGCTCGCCGCAGGCGCCGCAGTTGTTCTTCTCGGGGGCGCTGCACACCGAGGAGAGGCCCGTCGGGTCGCAGACCGCGAGACCCGGGCAGCCGGAGCGCCCGTTGCACGGCTGGCCGAGCCCGCTGACCGTGGGGCCGCCGCAGACGCCGCACTCGTTCTTGGGCCGGGCGCTGCAGACGACCGTGTCGCCGTTGCAGGCATAGGTGCCGGGGCAGCCGTCCGCGCCGGTGCACGCGGCGCCCGGAGTCCCCGTCGCGACGCACTGCAGGGACTCGAGGCCGTCGCAGGCGAGGCGGCCGCAGTCGCCGCAGGGCTCGTCGGGGAAGCCGCCCAGGTCCAGGCACCCGCCGCAGGGGTTGAGGACGTCCTCGTCGATCTTGCCGTCGCAGTCGTTGTCCGCCGAGTCGCAGACCTCGGGAGTGGGAGTGACCTCCCCGGTGCAGCTCGTGGCCCAGACCTTGCCCAGGCAGGTCTGGGTCCCGCCACGGCAGCGGCCCACCTTCAGGGTCCCCGACTTGCCGGTGTAGCAGTCCCGGGTGGCGCCGGCGGGGCAGGCGGTGTCGTCCGGACAGGCGCAGAGCGAGAGGGTGGAGCAGGCGAGCAGGAGGGTGAGCGTCGCGCGCATGAGCGGTCCGGGAGGCGGAGTCGACCTGCGATTATACGCGGGGCGGCGACGGCCCCCAGCTTTCGGACGTCGGCCCCGAAATGGACGGTGGGTGCGCCTCGGCTAGAATCCCCCCGATGCCCGGCCCCGTTCTCCTCGTCCACGACGACATCGCCGTCATCGCCCCCGCCAAGCGTGTGCTGCAGCGCGAGGGCATCGACAGCGTGCTCGTCACCAACGCCGCCGACGCGGTGATCGCGTTCGGCGACCTCGCGCCCTCGGTGGTGGTGATCGCCCCGGAGGTGGATGGCGGGCGGGGCGCCGCGATCTACCAGGAGATCCGCGCGCATCCGCGCGGGGGCGACATCCACTTCGTGGTCCTGGGCCAGGGGATGCCCGAGGCGCCCGAGGCCTCGGTGGTGGGACTGCCGCTCGATGGCCAGGCGCTGCTCGACGCGGTGGAGCACGCGCTGGAGGGGGACTCGGTCGCCGCGGCGTGGAGCCTCTCCGAGCCGGGCGACTCGCCTCCCTCGACCCCGAAGCCGCTGGCCGAGACGCTCTTCGAGGACGAGGCCCCTGCGCCAGCGAAGGAGGAAGGCGAGAGCCAGCTCTCCGAGTCGCTCTTCTCCGACCTCTCGACCGAGGCGCCGGTCGCCTCGCTCGCCGACGAGCTCCTCTCCGATTCCGGAGGGTCGGTCCTGGAATGGGCGCCGCCGGCAGGGCCTCCCGACGCCAGCCCGCAGGCTCCCGAGGTTCCCGCCGCACCCGAGCCCGAGCCGGACTGGGAGGAGGCAGAGCGGAGGGCCAGGGAGGAGGGGCGTCTGGCTGCCGAGGCCGCCTTCCGGGCACTCGAGGCCGAGGCGGAGCGTGAGGTGCAGCGCCATGCCGAGGCCGAGGCAGCGCTGGTCGGGCATTCGGAGCCGGTCGCGGCACCGGAGGTCGAGGAGCCTCTGACGGAGACCGTGCCGGAGCCTTCGGAGGGACCCGCCGACGAGTGGGGCTTGATGGATTTGGCCCCGAGCGGGGAAGAGGACGCTGCGAAGGCGGAGGAGGAGCGACTCGCAGCCGAAGTGGCACTGAAGGCCGAGGAAGAACGGCTCGCAGCCGAAGCGGCACAGAAGGCCGAGGAAGAACGGCTCGCAGCCGA
>CAZAIE010000250.1:0-8446 GCA_964485035.1 uncultured Myxococcaceae bacterium
CGATGCGCCATGCCTCCGCGGGCAGCAGCCCGGCCGACTCGGCGACCAGCGTGCCCAGGTTGTCCTGCGCGGAGAGGCGACTGGCGAGCATGTTGCCCACCACCACGCAGTCCGTGCGCTCCACGTGGGCGTCGGAGAGCGCCGCGCGCGCGGCCATCGTGCCCAGCTCCCGAAGCCCGAGGTCCCAGTGCTCGCGCACCGGCACCTGGCCGACCCCGATGATGAAGACGTCCCTCATGACTCGCGCACCTTTCCGCGCAGGCGCAGGTAGTGGCCGTAGCCGGGCAGCGCCTGCCGCCGGGCGATGAAGGCCTGGACCGGCACGCCGGTGCGGCGCGCCTCCACGATCCGCTCGGTGACCTGGAAGGCGAACGCGTCGCTCCCGGCGCCCGAGCCGTACGAACAGAAGAAGATCCGCTCTCCGGGCTGGGCCACGTCCAGGACTGCAGCCAGGCCCAACAGCGACGAGCCGGCGTAGGTGTTGCCGACCTTCGGCGAGACCAGCCCCGCCGCGAGCTGCGCCTTCTTGAAGCCCAGCTCCTTGCCGGCGCGCTCGGGGAACTTTGGCACCGGCTGGTGGAACACCGCGTGCGCGAAGTCCCCGGGAGCGGCGCCCAGCTCCGCGAGCAGCTTCTTCGAGGCCGAGAGGGTGTGCCGGAAGTACGCGGGCTCGCCGGTGAAGCGGCTGCCGTGCTGCGGGTAGTGCGCCGCCTCGCGCCGGAAGAAGTCCGGGGTGTCGGTGACGTGCGAGAGCGAGGCCTCGACCACCGCCAGCGACTGGTCCGCTGGGGCGAACAGGAACGCCGCCCCGCCGCAGCCCGCCGTGTACTCCAGCGCGTCGCCCGGCCGCGACTGCGCCGCGTCCATGCCGATGGCCAGCGCCCCGCCCACCATCCCCGAGCCGACGAAGGCCACCGCGGCCTGCATCGCCTCCGAGCCGGCCTTGCACGCGAACTCCATGTCCGCGCTCACCACGTGCGGGGTCAGCCCCAGCGCCTCGGCGACGACCGTCGCGCTCGGCTTCACCGCGTAGGGCTTGGACTCGGTGCCCACCCAGACCGCACCGATCTGGTCGGGGTTCACGTGCCGGGCGCGAGCGAGCGCGGTGCGCCCCGCGTCGATGGACATGGTGATCACGTCCTCGTCGAGGCCGCACACCGACTTTTCGATCACTGCCGGGGCCCGCGCGCCCTTGGCCCGCCACACCGAGGAGATGTCCTCGGTCTTCACGCGGTAGCGCGGGACGTACGCACCGTACCCGGCGATCCCTACCGCTCGCTGTGCCTTCATCGGTTCACTCCTCCAGCCGACCTCGAACGCTCGTGCGGCCACTTCATGCCACAGCCGCTCGCCAGAGCGGAGCGCGGCCTTGTGCAAGCCAGGGGCCAGCGTCCGGTGCCGCACCACCCGGGCGGGAGGGCGGCCTGGGAGCGTTCGATACCGCGCAACGGCTCGACATCGCACGCACGCATTCGGGAGAGGGGCGCCGCGATGACGCCCTGCGTCGAGCGAGGCGCGGGCGCGGGACCGCGAGAAGCAGTGGTTGGACGGACGCGGTCCAGGTAGAGAAATGGGACGGAGGTCAGCGCGCACATGCCCGTCACGGAGTTCTTCGAGGTCCTGGGGACCACCCGCAGGACCTTCCACTTCCGGCTCTCGGGGTTCCTCTCCAGCGAGGTGCTGGAGGCTCATGCCGCCGAGATCGAGCAGCGGTACCAGCGGGCGGTGGACTCGTTCGCGGGGAAGCGGTTCCTCGTCTACGCGGACCTGCGTGGGCTCAAGCCGCTCTCGGAGAAGGCGAACGAGTTCGTCCAGCGGCTCATGGCCTACGGCATGGCCCGGGGGCTGTTCTTCTCGGTGAACATCGTGCCCTCGACGCTCGCGACCATCTCCATTCGCAAGGCGGGCCAGCAGACGCACACCGCGGCGGTGCGGGCGACCGTGGGCACCGAGGCGGAGGCCGAGGCGCTGCTCGCCCAGAAGCGCGTGGAGCTGGAGGCGGCGGATCCGGCGTGAGGCGTCGCCAGCCTGCGACCCGCGGCGAGTAGACCTGCCCGGGGCCTCGGAGGATCTTGCGCCCGCTCTGCTGGCATGGTCCTGATTCACTCAAAGGTATGAATCGCCGTGGGTCGGGTCGCCCCGAAATCCGACCTCACGCTCACGCGGCCAGGGAAAGCGAGCGGTGCAGGATGCGGACAAGGACCTGGCTCGTGGTCTTCGTGCTCTCGGGTGTGGTGCTGGGCTCCGCGATGGCGGACGAAGGGGACGCGGGGGTCGCGCCCGACGTCGGGCTCGCGGTCGCGCCGCGGCGCATCGAGGGGAAGGTCTTCAAGGGACGCGAACCCGCCCGCGGGGCCACGGTGCGCCTCGAGGTTCCAGGCGGACATCGCGAGACGGTGGTGGCAGGCGACGGCGCTTTTTCGTTCTCCGGGCTCGCCCCGGGGTTCTACAGCCTGCGGGCAGTCTCGGACCTCTTCGAGAAGCGGGAGGGACTCGAGGTTCAGGAAGGCAAGGACCTCCTCGATCTCGCTCTTCGGCTCGAACCATGCGGCGCCATCTCCGGAACCGTGCGTGACCAGTCCGGGGCCCCAATCGCGGGAGCGACGGTCGAGGAGGCTGAAAGCCGCACGGGCAGTGACGGCAGGTATCGCGTCCTGGTCTGCAGAGCCGGACGCGCGCTGTTGTCAGCCTCTGCTCCTGGCTATCGCTTCTCCGAGCTACGCGAGGTCCAGGTGGCCATCGGTCGCACCACCCGGGTCGATTTCACGCTGTATCCCCCCAGCCCGCTCGCGGGCGTCGTGGTCGACGAGGACGGCGCACCGGTGGAAGGAGCCGAGGTGGATGCGCTCCTCAGCGGCACGGTCAGGACACCAGATGCGGTGTGGGGCGCGACCACCACCGGAGCCGACGGCACGTTCTCGGTCGTTCCGCTCCCGCCCGGGAAGTTCGACCTCACCGTCACGCACCCCTCCTTCCCGAGGCTGAAGACGACGGTGACCGCACCGGTGACGACGGCGCGGCTCGTCCTTCCGCGCGGCCGCGAGATCGTCGGAACGGTCCGCGATGCGAAGGGAATGCCTGTCGTCGGCGTGCGTGTGATGGCCTTCCCGTCAGGCGAAGACTCCGACGAGCGCTACACGCTCGGCTCAGACATGAAGTTCGACCTCTCGGCCGGGCCCCTGGGCAAGTTCCGCATCGGCGGCCTCGCAAGCAGGCGGTACATCGTCTACGCACAGCTCGAACCTGAAGGGCAGCAAGTCTCGACGGAGGTCGAGGCCAGCGGTCCGGCAACGGGGCCCGTCGAGCTGCAGTTCCCGCCGTCCCTCTCGATCGCAGGCAAGGTGCAGAGCGTGATGGGCGGTCGGGCGATCGCAGGACAGAAGATTGTCGCCTCCCGGCAGATTGCCGGTCGCCATCCGCTCGATCCGAGAGGGAACCATCGCCGGGTGGAGGCAGTCTCCACGGCAGATGGCACGTTCGAGATCGATGGTCTCGAGCCAGGCACCTACAGGGTCTGGGCGGACGAGGCCGCGAGACCACACGCTCGGGAAGCCCGCGAGATCGACGCGGGAGAGCGAGCCGTGACGTTCACCCTCGACGACACCGTGGCACGCGGCCGGGTCGTCCAGAAGTCAGGGGAGCCCGTCACCCACTTCCAGATAGAGGGGCACTCCGTAGAGGATCCCGCCGGCGTCTTCGAGGTCCCGCTCGCCGGGCTTCCAACGACCGTCCTTCGAATTGATGCCGAGGGTCTTGCCCCGACCTGGCGCAAGCTTGCGCCGCCTGTCGGGAGCGACGTGAACCTGGGCGACGTCATCCTCGCCAGGGGACGGCAGGTTTCGGGCAGGGTCCTGGACGCCAGGACTGGCAGCCCCGTCTCGGGTGCGGCCGTCGACCTCGGCGCCATCGAGAAGCTGGGGCGCCACGAGCGGACCTGGATGCGCGGATCCGTGAAGACTGGATCGGACGGAGCGTTCACGCTCCCAGCCGTCGATGCAGACCCCGTCGTGCTGCTTGTCGAGCACGAGGGTTACTGCCTGTTCGAGGGTGCGTTGGGGGCGGACGAGAGCACGGTGACCGTTCGTCTCGAGCGAGGTGCGACGGTTCGTGGCGCCGTGGAGCGGCGCGACTCCTCGGTCGCTGCTCGAAGCGAGAAGGGGTTCAACTACACCCATGCATCCGATGGCAGGTACCGCTTCAAGACGCTCCCTTCTGGCAAGACCACGTTCTGGACGAACAGAGGCGCCGTGAGGGTCGTCGATGTGCCCGCGTCCGGAGCGGTGCAGGTGGACCTCGCTCGGCGCGGGGGCGTGCACCTGGTGCTGCGCCTGCCCGCTGGGATCTTCGCGGTCCTCATTCCGGGGGAGGTTCCGCTACCCACCAGAAGTGGCGAGCTGAGCACCGCGATAGCCCCAGATTCTCCGCCTGAGGGTGTCCAGGAATTCAAGCAGCTCTCGCCGGGGGCCTACACCCTGATCCTCGGCCGCCGAAAAGCGTCGTGGTTCGAGTTCGCCGCGCAGCCGTTGCAGGTACACGCGTCCCCTCCCGAGCAGCGGGTCGACGTCCAGATGCCCGACACGTTCCCCGGCGTCATTCGGAAATAGGGCGAGCGCATCAGCACACGCTCCGATGCGGAGAGGGGGAGGGCGGCGGATCGGGCGTGAGGCGTCGCCTGCGTCAGCGGGAGACCCGCAGCGCCAGGGCGCGCTTCTCCGAGGCGAAGGTGAGCAGCGAGTAGACCTGCCCGAAGTTCTCCGGGTCCTCGATGCGGTGGTACACGCGGGCGCAGACCTCGACGCGGTCGTCGCCGCGGACGAAGAGCCGCATCAGGGTCATGACCTGATCGACCGAGAACTGGTGGCGGCGCGCGGCGCGCTCGATGAGCGAGAGCTTGTCGGGGTTGGACCGCTCGGAGAGCTTCAGGTCGTCCACGAAGATGGTGAAGGTCGTGCGGTCCATCGTCGGCGGCGGCTTGTGGAGCGGCGTGGTCTTGATCGCCTCGGAGGCCTTGGCGAGCGCGGCCTGCGCCTTGCGGGCGGCCTCGACCACCTCGGGATCGCTGGAGCGCGTGGCCTCGGCGAGCCGGGCGGTGGCCTGGAGCGCCTCGGCGAGGGCCTGGTTGGCGTCGGTGGCCTCGGTGGTCTGGGCGAGCGCCAGCCGAGGGAGCAGGACCAGCAGTGCAGCGACGAGGGAGAGGCGAGCACGCATGGCGGGCCGTCCTTTCAGGGCGAGGGCAATGGACCAAACCGGTGGACCTGCCCGGGGTTAGGACGTGCAGGCCTGGGCGGTCCGGGGAAGGACGACGGCCGCTCGGGGTTCATTCGCGAAGTTCCACCGGGCCTGCCCTGTCAGTCACGGACAAGCGTACTTGGGCGGACACCTCGTGGACGGGAGCGTCTGGGAGTGATGGGCCGGTCACGCCCGCCGCGGCGCCGTTGGGTCCACGGCGTTGGCCAGGGCCGGGCCCGCGCCCCGGACGCGCTCGGCCAGCGCCTGGTGCTCGGGGCTCGCGAGCCTCGCCAGTCCCGCATCCGGCTCCTGCGGCGCCGCGGCGAACCGTCCGGCGAGCCGCTGCACCCTCCCGGCCGCCTCCTCCATCCGCGCGCGGAACGCGGGCGATCGCTCGGCCTCCTGCGCCAGGCCGTCGATGACCGCGTGCTGGCGCTCGGGCAGGTGGCAGACCAGCAGCAGGTCCACCCCGGCGCCGATGGACCGGATCGCCGCGTCGGCCATGCCGTAGCGGTCGGCGATGGCCTTCATCTCCAGGTCGTCGGAGACGAGCACTCCCTCGAAGCCCAGCTCCTTGCGCAGCAGCCCGGTGAGCACCGGCTCTGAAAACGTCGCAGGGATCGACGGGTCGATGGCCTCGAAGACCACGTGCGCGGTCATGATCGCCGCGAGCTTCGCCTGCGCGTACGCGCCGAAGGGCACCAGCTCCACCTCGCGCAGCCGCGCCATGTCGTGGGGCAAGCGCGGCAGCGTCAGGTGGCTGTCCTGCGAGGTATCGCCGTGTCCGGGGAAGTGCTTGCCACAGCTCGCCACGCCCTCGGCCTCGAGCCCGCGCGCGAGTGCGACGCCCAGCCGCGCCACGGCCTGCGGCTCGCGCGCCAGCGAGCGGTCGCCGATCACCGGGTTCTTGGGGTTGGTGTCCACGTCGAGCACCGGGGCGAAGTCCACGTCGAACCCCACCGCCCGGACCTCGCGCGCCAGCAGCCGCCCGGTGTCGAACGCCAGCGCCTCGTCGCCCGTCCCGCCCACGCTGCGCATCGGCGGGACCTCGGTGAACGGCGCCCCGCGCAGCCGCGCCACCCGCCCGCCCTCCTGGTCCACGCAGAGGAGGAACGGCCGGCCGGCCTCGCGCTTGAGCGCCGCGCACAGCCCCGCCACCTGCCGCGCGCCCCCGCCCACGTTGCGCTTGAAGAGGATGGAGCCCGCCACTCCCCGACCGAGCAGCTCGCGGATCTCCTGGGTGGGCGTCTCCCCGTCGAAGCCGGCGACCACGAGCGAGGCGGCGAGGCGGTGCAGGTCCATCGGTGTCTCCAGGTCACAGGCGCAGCAGCGCGCCCTCGGTCATCACCAGGCCTGCGGCCACGGCGAGCAGCAGGCTCCACAGCGGGAAGGGGGGCGGCTCCTCGTCCTTGCCGCTGCTCTTCTGGGTCCGCGTCTTCTCGCCGAAGTAGACCTTCAGCTCCGGCTCCTCGAGCCGCGTCAGGTCGCTCTCGCGCGGGTCCACGTTAGCGGTGAAGGTGAGCTCGGGCAGGGGCGTGGAGTTGGCAACCCGGTAGACGCCCGCCAGCGGCACGCGCTGCGCGAGCGTCTGGCCGTCGGGGGCGGCGACGACCGGCACCGGGCGCTCGTCGGGCCCGGTGACCTGCAGGGCTCCGGGCTTCACCCCGGGCGGCGCCACCAGCGGCTTGTCCTCGCCCACCAGCGCCTGGTCCAGGCCCTTCTCGTCGAGCACCCCCGCGAGCCAGTCGGTGAGGCGCTGCAGTGCGGGCAGGAAGCTCGAGCGGATGGGCCAGTCGCTCCAGTCGCGGTCGACCGTGGAGGTGTAGAGCAGCACCCGGCCCTTCTGCCGCCGCGCCTCGAGCAGCGCCGGGGCGCCGTCGTCGTAGCTGGCCAGCGTGGTCACCTGCGTCGCGTCTCCGGGCGCGAGCAGGAAGTAGCGGAAGGTCCGCGCGGAGAGCATGCCCTCGCGCGCCTCGCCGTCGAAGACGGAGAGCGCGGGGTGGTCGAAGTCCACGTGATCGAGCCGCGCCGGCTTGCGGTCGGGGTGCTCCTCGGCGCGGTCGGCGGCGGTCTTCACCAGGTGCAGCGGCCGGGGCAGGAGGTCCCCGAGGAGCGCGTTGTAGGAGTCGCCGTCGACCTGCGGTCCCAGGCTCAGGAAGAGCCCTGCGCCGGCGTGGACCCGCTCGCGGAGTTCCTGCACCTTGGCTGCGGGCAGCTCGCGCACGTTGAGCAGGAGGAACACGTCGTAGTCGGCGAAGGACTCGCCCGCGGCGGTCTCCGCATCGCGCAGGGTGGGGCGCACCGGGCTGCCGGGCGAGGAGAGCGCGGCCTCCACGAAGAAGGCCTCGTCGAGGAAGCGCACCGTGTTCGGCTCGCCGTTGACCACCAGCGCGCGGACGTCGCGCGGGACCCGGAGCGCGAAGTGCCGGACGTCGTCGGCGTCCAGCGCGTCGCGGGCCAGCTCCAGCGTGCCGGTGTAGACGCCCCCTGCCGGGAAGCGGTGCGCCAGGGTCTTCACCGCAGTGCCGCGCGGAGGCACGTCCACGAAGCCCTTGGCCACCACGTCGCGCCCGACGCGCAGCACCAGCGGGACGTCCTTGAGCGCGGCGCGGGAGTGGTTGGCGATGGTCGCGGTGAACTGGAAGGCGCGGTGGCCGATGGCCGGCGCCGCCTCGACGCGCAGCGAGGTGATGGCCGCGTTGGGAAGCTCCGCGCCGCCGGCGGCGTCGAGCAGCACCACCTCGGGCCGGACCTCGCCCTGCGCGGTGGGGATGGTGGGCGCGGGCACGTCGAGCCGGAAGGCGGCGGCGGTCAGGTCGGTGGCGAGGACGAGTCGCTTGGCGACGACGGGCGACTCGGCGAGCACGCGGGCGGCGCGGGCGACGCAGGCGGTGAGGTCCTGCGGGACGAGCGTGGGCTTCGCCAGGTCGATGGCCTCGCGGACCCGGGCGCGGTCGAACCCTGGCGGCGGGGGCGGTGGCGCGTCCGGCTCGCAGGTGACCAGCGTGACCGGGTCCTCGACGGCGAGGGAGGAGAGCGCCTCGCGGCTCATCGCCTTGGCCCGCTCGAGCAGCGGCTTGCCGCCCTGCAAATAGGACATGGACAGCGACGTATCGAGCACCAGCGCGGTGGCGGCGGGACCGCGGGGCAGGGCAGCGGCGTCGGCCTTCTGTTGCGAGGGGCGGGCGAGCGCGAGCGGCAACGCCAGCAGCAGCAG
>CAZAIE010000251.1:0-8438 GCA_964485035.1 uncultured Myxococcaceae bacterium
AGAGCGCCCGGTAGCGCACCGCGAGCTCCGGGGTCCAGCGCTGGCCCATGAGCCGCTTGGTGGCGAAGGCGACGTTCTGCGGCTCGGTCTGCGCGAGCCTGCGGGCGTCCTCGCCCACCACCCGCTCGCCGGTGGCGGTGTAGCCCACCATCGAGGCCAGCATCCGCTGCCCCTCGTGCCGCTCGATGACCCGGGGGCGGCCGGAAACCATCGCGGCCACCAGGCTGTTGGTCGTCCCCAGGTCGATGCCGATCGCAGGTGCGTCCACGGTGACTCCCTGTCAGCCCTGAAGCCGCGGCGCCGGCCAGAGCAGCTCCAGCACCAGGTCCAGCACCTCCAGCTGCAGCCGCTCGCGCTGCTCAGGCGAGAGGCCCATGAACTCGAAGCAGCCCCGCCACCGCGACCCCAGCGGGACGGAGGCGCGGCAGAGCGCGTGGGCCTCGAAGGGCAGCGCCTGGGGAGGGAACCACAGGGCGACGCCGGTCCCGGCCCCCACCTCCGGGCGCTCGGCGACCACCGCCGAGAAACCGCCCAGGGAGAGGGACTGCACCCGGCCGCGGTGGCGCACGCCGCGCAGGGCCAGGTCCACGTCGAGGGAGCAGGTAACGCGGAAGCTGCGCCGCGGCTGGGCACTGCGCGGGGCGAGGAGGAGCTGCGCCTGGTTCAGCGAGCGCTCGAGGGTGCGGAAGGCATCCTGGTAGAGCCCGAGGTCGGGCCCCTCGAGGCGACCGGCGCGCCGGCGCGCGACCAGCACCCGCAGCTCGGAGATCTGCTCTGGGCTCATCCGCGGCTCCTGCGTCGGTCCAACGCTCGGCGGCGAGCCACGACTCTACACCGGGCCTCCTTCGCGGAAACTCTTTCCGTGCGCACCCGGCGCGGGGCGGCTCGGCCTCGGCCACGGACCGTACGCTCCGCACGGCGGAATCGAGGCGGGCTTCCGCGATCGACTCACCGCGAGCGACGGCGGCGCTACCCACCATCCCGGCCGGCGGCTTCCATGGGGGCAATGGGTAAGCGTGTGATCCTTTTGTCATCGGCCGCGACGATCACCTCAGGGTTGCTCCCATCGGCCCCGCAGTGGATGCCGAGGGTCTGCGAGATCCAGCCTGTCCTGGTGCCAACTTCGAACTTCGCGCTGTCCCGCAGCCGAACCACAACCATGTTCGGGCCCGCGAGCCCGCCCCCGTTGATCGCTGCGACGTAGCCACAGCCGACGGACAGCGGGAAGGGTCCGATGCCGTACGGGAACGCAACGACCCGACGTGCCGTCCTGTCCAACTCGAGCCGATCGAGGGTGTAGGGCGCTGTCCATAGTTCCATGGTGCCGAGACCGGGCCGGTCCACGCCTGGCTCCGCGGACAGCCACACCATGTCCTTCCCGTCTGTCGCGAAGTTCCCGTTCATCCGCCCCGACACATCGGAAGGCCGAGGAAGGAACGGCGTGACCCCCGACGCGGAGGTCCAGCGCACAATCCCCGCGTGCCCGTATTCCAGGAACAACTCCTCGCCCACCCCCGTCACCTGGCGGATGGGACGTGGCGCGTCGGTGATGCTCACCCGTCTCGCACCATCCCAGGACTCGGCAACCACCTCGACTCCCACCGTCACGAACCAACCCGGTGTCGCCCACCAACTCTGCGTGGACATGTCCAACCCGGTCCGAACGAAGCGGGGGTCTGGATACCGCTCCCAGATGCTCCCGCCGATCACACCGTCGGGCTGGGTCAATCCCATGACCTCGAAGACGTACCGCGCCCCGGTGAGCGAGCAGTCTCCCAATTCGCAGACCTTGTTGGTCGCGGTGGCCTGGAGGAATGCCACTCTTACGGGTCCGTCCAGTTCGGCCACCAGGCGGTAGCGTAGGTCCGAGCCATCGAATCTGATCCGCCCGAACTGCAACAGGCCCTTGCCCTCCTGATCGCGATGGAACTGCGGAAATGCCGTGGTGTCGAATGCGGTGTTGGCGCGGTCTCGCAGGACCATCCTCCTGCATCCGGATGCCTCCGGGACGGGCGAAGGACAAGGCTCCCAACGGATCGGCTCGACGGGCTCGGCGAGTTGGGTCGGAACGTAGAGCGGGCACCAGCAGGAGAAGCCGTCGTACCGCTGCCACCCGGGTGGAACCGTGTTCGGGATCGGCGCTGCCGGGCACACACCCGAAGGGTATGGATCCGTGGGACCGGCATCGCGCTGCAGGGCTGCGTCCGAGGGCCCCCCGCCGTCCTCTACCCTCTGCGCATCTGCTTGGTAGATGGCGCCTGCATCGCTGCTTGGCCAGCTTGCATCGGCATCTGGCGAGCCAGGAACAACCTGGCGACTGCAGGAGGCGGCGAGGAACATGAGCCCAACGACGTGAATGCTTCGCATTGATTGGCAGTCTGCTACCCGGCCTCCTTCGCGGAAACACTTTCCGTGCGGGCCCAGGAGATGGGCGTCCAGGGCTAGAACTCGACCCCCGCGCCCAGCGTGACCGCCGGGAGCACCCGCCGCGCCAGCTCGCCCCCGAGGATGCCCACGCCCTCGCCCGCCAGCTCCACCCGCGCCCTCGCGCCGAGGTGCAGCCGCAGGCCCGCGCGCAGCGAGCCCACGCCGATCCACCCGGAGTCCGCGAACCCCATCTCCGAGGTCTCGAGGTAGCCGCCACCGGCCTCGAGCGCGGCAAAGAGCGCCACCCACCTCGAGCGGTACTCCAGGCCCACCCCCACGCGCACCTGGCCGAAGACCTCGCGGCTGGCCCACGCGCCCTCACCGAAGCCGCCCAGCACCGCCACGTCCAGCACCAGGATCCCGAAGCGAAAGCCAGCGCCCAGGCGCACCAGGGCGGTGGCCTGCACCTCCTCGGCGCCGCCCATCTGCACGCCCAGCGAGAGCAAGAGGTCCGGGCCGGGCTCGTGCGCCGGAGCGACGGGCGAAGCCAGCGAGACGTCGGCCGCGCCGCGCGCCGCGACCGCCGAGGCAGGCAGCGGCTGGAGCTGCGCCCACTCCACGCGCCGGACCGCGCCTGCCGCGACCTCCAGCCGGGTGAACGCCCACGCGCCGTCCCGCAGCGCCCGCACCGCGTACCGCCCCGGAGGCAGCGCGAGCCGCACCCGGCTGCCCGCCGGCACCTCCGCCACCACCTGGTCGCGCGCGAGGTCCAGCACCAGGGCGCGCTCCAGCCCCTCGGGCAGCTCCAGCCCCGCGGTGCGCTCGGCGACGGTGGTCAGCACCAGCTCCCCCTGGCCGGCGAGGCGGAAGTCGTAGGTCGGGTGCTGCGGGTCGCGCAGCGTCCCCGAGGTCGCGGACACCGTGTGGTCGTAGGCGAAGCGGTAGGCCTCGCCCAGCGTCACCAGCCCGTCGCCGCTCGCGTCCGCCGCGCCGCGCAGGCCCGAGACCAGGTAATGGGTGAAGTAGCTGCCCTTGACCTCCGGAGACTCCAGCGCCAGCTCGTCGGCGGCGCTCGACGCGAGGATCACCTCGCCCGTGGCCACCAAGGCATCGGAGAGGCGGATGTCGAAGGGCGGCGCCTTCCTCCCGCCCTTCGCCGCCACCGCGGCCCCGCTGCGGCAGGCGTCGATGATGGCCAGCCGCACGTCTGGCGCGAGCTGCGCGAGCCGGGCCTTGAGCCGAGCGAAGCCGAAGCGCTCCGTCCCGAGCTCCAGCGCCTCGCCGTCGCTGTGGCCGGAGAAGTAGAAGAGCACCAACACCCGCGCGTCGCCCCGGCGCACCTCGCGAATGGTCCGCTCGAGGGCGTCGAAGGCGCGCTCCAGCTCCGCCGCCGAGGCCCCCAGCAGCAGCTGGACGTCCGCCTGCTCCACCTGCCCCACCTCGACCAGCACCCGCGCCACCTTCGCGGCGTCCGTCTCCGCGTAGCGCAGCGCCGGCTGGGCCCCCGTCCCCGCGTTGTTCCCCACCACGACCGCCAGGCGCCGGGTCGCCGCCTCGGCAGCGGCCGGGACGGCGATCACAAGGGCCAGGAGCAATCCCAGGCTCGGCGCGCGGGTCATGGGACCTCCTTCTCGAGCACGAAGGTGAGCACGGTCACCCCCGGCGCCGGGTCGGCTTGGGGCTTCTTCTCCAGGGCCGCGCGCAGCGGCGCCGCCTCGAGGGGCTCGCGGGAGAAGAAGGCGAAGAGCCGCTCCGGGCCGGGCGCGTCGTCCAGCTCCACCGAGTCGGGCAGCGCCTGCCGGCCCTCGGCGAGGGGGAGGCTGCGCGCGCCGTCGAAGGGAACGAAGGCCGTCGCCCGACCGCGGCCGTCGAGTGACAGGACCAGCAGGTACGCCGCGCCTGCCCCATCGGCCGCGAAGCGGATGCGGTCGCCCGGGACCACCTTCTCACCCGTGCGCAGCTCGCGCGTCTGGCCCTGGTGCAGCGCGAAGACCTGGAGCATCGGCCCGCCCTTCACCCGGGGGCCCCGGTCCCACGGCGCCGCGACCATCATCACCATCACCGCCGCGGCGGCCGCGGCCAGCGGCACCAGCCAGCGCATGAGGTCCCGCAGGCGGGGCCGGGCAGCCCGCGCCTCGATGGCCTGCCAGGCGGGAGCGCGGATCTGCTCGAAGCGGGCAGCCGCGGCGTCGAGTTCCTGCGCGCGCGCCTGGCAGCGGGGACAGCCCGCAAGGTGCGCCCGCGCCACCTCGGCCTCGGACGAAGCGAGCCCATCCACGCGCAAGAGGTCGAGCTCGGGGGAAGAGAGGTGGCCGCGGTCGTTCATGGCTTGCCTCCCTCGAGCGACACCCGCGCCCGGCGCAAGAACTCCGCGAGCCGGTTGAGGACGGTGCGCCGGGTCACCCCGAGGATCTCCGCGATGCGCCCCTGCTCGACCTCGTCCAGGTAGTACAGCACCGCCGGCGCCGTCAGGGACTCGGGCTGGCCGGCCAGGGCGCGCAGGCAGACCTCGCGCCGCTCGAGGTCGGACGCAGCGTCGGGCGGGGCCGCGGGCTGGAGGTCCTCGGCGGGGACGGCGGCCCGGACCTTGTTCGCCCGCAGCGCGTCCAGGCAGACGTTGGTCCCCACCCGGTAGAGCCAGGCCAGCGCCTCGGCGTCGGGCGCGGGGATGGCGTCGGCGTTGCGCAGCGCGCGCACGAAGACCTCCTGCATCGCGTCCTCGGCCACGGCGCCGTCGCCGAGCACGCGGCGACACCGGGCGAGCACGCTGGGACCGAAACGGCGGTAGAGGTCTTCGACGCGGCGCATGGAAAAGCCGGGCGGCCGAAGCTGCGCCGCCCGGCCCCGGGAGGCTACTCCACGCTGGTGCTCACGTCGAAGCTCTCGGAAGAGAAGGAGAAGCTGGCCGCGTCCGCCGCCGCCGTCCCGGTGATCTTCAGGGTGGCGGTGGTCCCGCTCACGGCCTGGACGATGGACACGTCGTGGTCCAGCACGGTCTCGTACTCGCCCGTCAGGGTGACCTTGCCCTTGAGGGTGAACTCCTGCGAGGCGGACTCGCCCGAGGCGCTCTGGACGGTGGTGGTGGTCTCGGTCCCGTCGAAGACGTTCACCCCGTCGGTGGAGTAGCCGCTGTAGACGAGGGTGTGCGTCACCTTGAGGCTGGCCCCGTCGCCGGAGACGTCTGCCTCGGTGTGGGTGGTGACCTTGGCGGTGCCCTTCTTGCCCGCGACGGTCTTCTCCTCGTCGCCGACGAAGCCGGAGGTGGTGGCCGTGCTCGAGGCCGCGGCCTTGTTCGCGGTGTGCAGGCGCTGGATCGCCTTGGCGACGTCGGCCTTACCCGAGGGCTTGCTCGAGGAGCCTCCGCAGGCGGCGAGGGCGAGGACGGACAGGGCGAGGGACAGGGACAGGTGGCGCATCGATGCTCCTTGGGGTTCTGCCGCAGGGCCGGACCCCCGCGGCTGCCTTCGGGAGATGAACGGGCCAGGGGCCGCAGGTGTGAAGCGGGCGGGCGTCGCTACTCGCCCAGCGCCTCGCGGACGCGCGGGAGCAGGTCGGAGCTCTTGTAGGGCTTCTGCACGAAGCCGGCGAGCCCCCGCCCCACGAACCGGCCGATGACGTCCTGCTCGTTGTACCCGCTGGTCATGATCACCTTCACGCCCGGGGAGAGCCGCTGCAGCTCGTGGAAGCAGCCCTCGCCGTCGAGGTTGGGCATGGTCATGTCCAGCACCACCAGGCGGATCTCGGCGCGGTGCTCGCGGAAGACGTCCAACGCCTCGTGGCCGTCGTTGGCCAACAGCACCGTGAACCCCGCCCGCTCCAGGATGCGCCGGGCCATGGTGCGCACCGTCTCCTCGTCGTCGGCGACCAGCACCACCCCGTGGCTGGTCCACTGCGGGGCCGCGGGACCGGGCTGGGCCGCCCGCTCCGCCGGGACCGAGTGCGCGGGGAGCAGGACCTTGAAGGTGGTCCCCTTCCCCTTCTCCGAGTAGACGCGGATGCCGCCCTTGTGGCCGCGCACGATGCCCAGCACCGCCGCGAGTCCCAGGCCGCGGCCGGTGAACTTGGTGGTGAAGAAGGGCTCGAAGATGCGGGTGATCGTCTCGGCGTCCATCCCGTGCCCGGTGTCGCTCACCTCGAGCGTGACGTAGCGGCCGGGAGGCAGCTTGTCCGCCCCGCCCATCAGCGCGTCCAGGTACTCCTCGTCGCAGTCCCGGCTGCCGGTGGAGAGGGCGATGACCCCGCTCTGGTCCCCGATCGCCTCGGAGGCGTTGGTGATGAGGTTCATCACCACCTGGCGCAGCTGGGTGGCGTCGGCCATCACCGTGGGCAACTGGGGCGCGAGGTCGTAGCGCAGCAGCGCCTTCTTGGAGATGGACACGCCCAAGAGGTGCGTCATCTCCTCCACCAGGTCGTTGAGCGAGAGCGGCTGGATGACGAAGCGGCCCTTGCCCGAGTAGGCCAGCATCTGCCGGCACAGCTCGGCGGCCCGGCGGCTCGCCTGCTCGATGTCCTCCACGTAGGTCCGCGCGCCGGCGCCCGCCCCCGGCCCGAGCTCGCACAGCGCCAGGTCGGCGTTGCCCAGGATGCCGGTGAGGAGATTGTTGAAGTCGTGGGCGATGCCGCCCGCCAGCACCCCCAGGCTCTCCAGCTTCTGGGCGTGCATCACCTGCTGCTCCAGCTTGCGGCGGTCCTCCTCGGCACGGCGCTGCTCGGTGAGGTCCTGCACCATCCCGTGGAAGGCCACCCCGCTGGCGGTCCGCTCCGCCTCGATGATCGCCAGGCAGTACCGCACCTCGCCGTCGGGGCGCTGGGCGCGGAACTCCACGCGCCGCGCAGTGACCAGCCGCGCCGCCTCGTCGGTCGCCCGCTGCACCGCCTCCCGGTCCTCGGGGACGGTGTGCTGCTGCATGCTCTCCTCCACCGGGTGGTACGTCGCCGGGTCCATCCCGAAGATGCGGAACAGCTCGCCGGTCCAGGTGACCCGGCGCGAGACCGGGTCGGAGGAGAAGTGGCCGATGTGCGCCAGCTCCGACACCGAGAGCAGCTCCTCCCGGCTGCGCGAGAGGGCCCGCTCGGCGGCCCTGAGCTCGGTGATGTCGTGGGTGGTGAACAGCACGTGCGGCGCCCCCTGCGACTCGATGCGCCGCGCGGAGAGCAGCAGGGTGGCCCGGGGCCCGTCCGGCCGCACCAGCTCCAGCTCCTGCGCGTCCACCCGGCCGGTGTCGGCGAGCTGGCGGCGCATGGCCGCGAACTCCTGGGGACGGACCAGCTTCAGCTCGCCCGCATGGTGCTGCAGCGCCGCCTCGCGGCTCCAGCCCGTCGTCCGGCAGAAGGCGTCGTTCACCTCCACGTAGTGCAGGTCGGAGGCGCGCAGCAGCGCCACGCCGTCGGGGGTGAACTGAAAGATGTCGCTGAACTTCCGCTCGCTCTCGCGCAGCGCCTCCTCGGCCCGGCGCATGTCGGTGATGTCGGTGAGGGTGGCCAGCATCACCCGCTGCCCGCCCAGCTCCAGGTAGCTGCAGCTGATGCTCATCCGGCGGATCTCGCCGCCCGCGGCCCGGGCGTGCATCTCGTAGCCGAAGAGCGTGCCCTCCTCCTGCAGCCGCTCCATCATCCGCGCACGCTCTTCGGGGTACGGCCAGACGCCCACCTCTACCGCGCTGCGCCCCACCACCTGCTCGCGGGTGAAGCCGCAGGTCCGCAGCCAGGCGTCGTTCACCTCCAGCAGCCGGCCGTCGGGGCCGGTGAGGGTGACCAGCTGCGGCAGGAGCCGGAACACCTGGCTGAACTTGGCCTCGCTCTCGCGCAGCGCCTGCTCGATGCGCAGCTGCTCGCTGATGGAGCGCGCCTGCTGCGCGTTCTGCCAGGCCAGCGTCGAGAGCTGGCGGGCGAAGAGCGAGAGCGCCTCGCAGATGGCCGCGAACTGCCGGCGCGGCATCTTCCTCACGTCCTTCAGGGCTCGGGCGTACTCGGCCTCGTCCGCGCCGATCTCCCGGGCGTACGCCAGCATCCGACCCTCGTCGGCCCCCTCCTCCAGCACCTGGCCGACGAGCCAGTTCGCCACGTGCTGG
>CAZAIE010000252.1:0-3175 GCA_964485035.1 uncultured Myxococcaceae bacterium
CGCCCGCGCGGGCGCAGCACAGAGGACCGTCGTGGTCAGGACCGCAAGGGAGAGCAGGCGTGCCATTTTTCGCGACCTCCAGGACTTCCTGGGCTGTTCGTTGCCGCGGCCTGCCTCGGCGATCAAAGAGGGGGGGCCGGCGCCCCCCGGCCGGGGTGCTTGGAGTCCTGGTGGAGGTGGACTGGGTCGACTGGGTGGACCGGGTACCGTGGACGGGTTTGGGCTTGCCCCCGCCCTGGCCCTTGCTCGCTCCCACCCTCCCGACTAGCTTTCGCCCGCGCGCGCGCCGCTCTTGGCGCCCCGCCGTTTCGAGGAGCACCGATGAGTCTCGTCCTGCAGAAGAACGCCTTCTTCGGCCGCCGGAAGGGCCCCGTGGTCGCCATCGTCATGGACGGTGTCGGTCTGGGGCCGGACTACCCCGGCAACGCGGTGAGGGCCGCGGCCAAGCCGAACCTCGACGCGCTCTTCGCCACGAGCCCCTGGACGCAGGTCGCCGCGCACGGCGTGGCGGTGGGCATGCCCTCGGACGCGGACATGGGCAACTCCGAGGTGGGCCACAACGCCCTCGGCGCGGGCCGCGTCTTCGACCAGGGCGCGAAGCTGGTCTCCAACGCCATCGCCTCCGGGCAGCTCTTCGAGGACCAGGGCTGGAAGGACGTGCTCGGCAACGCGGTGAAGACCCGCGGCACGCTGCACCTCATCGGCCTGTTCTCCGACGGCAACGTCCACAGCCACCTCGACCACCTCAAGGCGCTCATCGTCGCGGCCAAGAAGGGCGGGGCCCCCAAGGTCGCCGTGCACGCGCTGCTCGACGGCCGCGACGTGGGCGAGACCAGCGCCCTCGACTACACCGAGCCCTTCGAGAAGTGGATCGCCGAGGTGGACCCGAACTACGGCATCGCCTCCGGCGGCGGCCGCATGACCACCACCATGGACCGCTACGAGGCGGACTGGTCGATGGTCGAGCGCGGCTGGAAGACGCACGTGCTCGCCGAGGGCCGCATGTTCCCGTCGGCCTCCGCGGCGGTGAAGGCCTTCCGCGCCGAGAAGCCGGGGACCATCGACCAGGACCTGCCGCCCTTCGTCATCGAGCGCGGCGGCAAGCCCTTCGCGCCGGTGGTCGACGGCGACTCGGTGGTGTTCTTCAACTTCCGCGGCGACCGGGCCATCGAGATCAGCAAGGCCTTCGTGGGCCTGCCGGTGCCCTTCGACCGCAAGCGCACCCCCCAGGTGGTCTTCGCCGGGATGATGACCTACGACGGCGACACCAACCTGCCGCCGCGCATCCTCGTCCGCCCGCCGACCATCGACCGCACCCTGGGCCAGTACCTGGCCGCGACCGGCGTGCGCTCCTTCGCCTGCTCGGAGACGCAGAAGTACGGCCACGTGACCTACTTCTGGAACGGCAACCGCTCCGGCTACATCGACGAGAAGGTGGAGAAGTACCTCGAGGTCCCCTCCGACCGCGTCTCCTTCGACCAGCGCCCCTGGATGAAGGCCGCGGAGATCACCGACGCGCTCCTCGCCGAGCTCCGGGGCGGGCAGCGCGACTTCCTGCGCGTGAACTTCGCCAACGGCGACATGGTGGGCCACACCGGCGACTTCGCCGCCACGCGCATCGCGGTGGAGGCGGTGGACCTGTGCCTGGGCCGCATCCTCCCGGTGGTGAAGGAGCTGGGGGGCATCGCGGTGATCACCGCGGACCACGGCAACGCCGACGAGATGTACGAGGTGGACAAGAAGGGCGGCGTGAAGATGGAGGGCGGCCGGCCCAAGGCCAAGACCAGCCACACCCTCTCGCCGGTGCCGGCCATCGTCTACGACCCCGCGTTCGCGGGCGAGTACGAGCTGGACAAGGGCGTGGCCAAGCCCGGTCTCGCGAACCTCACCGGGACCTTCCTGCAGCTCCTGGGCTACGCCCCCCCGGCGGACTACCTCCCGGCGATCATCCGGTTCAAGTAGCGGTGGGCGAGCAGGGCACGAGCGACCGGAACCGCGCGGCCTACGTCGCGCGGATCAACCGAGTCATCGACCACGTCGAGAACCACCTCGCGGAGCCGCTCGCGCTGGAGGAGCTGGCGCGCGTCGCGGCGTTCTCCCCGTTCCACTTCCACCGGCTCTTCACCGCGGTGACCGGGGAGACGCTGTACCAGTTCGTGCTGCGGCTGCGCCTGGAGCGGGCAGCCTCGCAGCTGAGCCAACAGCCCGACAAGAGCGTCACCGCCGTCGCCCTGGACTGTGGCTTCGGCGGGTCGGCCGCGTTCGCGCGCGCCTTCAAGGCCGCCTACGGCATCAGCGCCACCGACTGGCGCGCCGGGGGCAGCAAGAACTGCAAACCGATCCGCAAGGAGCGGAAAGCCCCCTCGGACGCCCCTGCGTACCTTGGCTCCACCGCCGCCGCAGACCGCGACGGCGCGTCACCCTGGAGCCAGGCCATGCCGCAAGCGATGAAGGAGCCGAAGTCGATCCGCGTGGAGGAGCTGCCCGCCACCACCGTGGCGTACGTCCGCTACGTGGGACCATACGCCGGGGACGCCGAGCTGTTCGGGCGCCTCTTCGGAAAGATCTGCACGTGGGCCGGGGCGCGCGGCCTCATGGGCCCCTCGACGCAGTTCCTGAGCATCTACCACGACAACCCGGAGATCACCGCGGAGCAGAACCTGCGGGTGAGCATCTGCGCGACGGTGCCTCCCGGCACCCAGGCCGAGGGCGAGGTGGGGGTGATGGAGCTGCCTGCGGGCAAGTGCGCCATCGCCCACTTCGAGGTGGCCACCAGCGAGTTCGGCGCGGCCTGGAACTGGCTCTACGGGAAGTGGATGCCCGAGAGCGGCTTCCAGCCCGACGACCGGCCCTGCTTCGAGCGCTGCCTCAACGACGCGCGCGAGCACCCGCAGGGGCTGCACGTGGTGGACATCGTGGCGCCGGTCCGGCCGGCGTAGCCCGACCTCCGACCCCGGGTCGGCCTCCGCGCCGGCCCGGCAAGGGACCGGCGCGGAAAGATCAGCCGCGAAGCTCCGACGCCAGTCCCCGCGAGATCCTCGAGATGACTCCAACCCACTCTCGACCCTCGACTCTCGACTGTCGACGCGAAGCTCCGCCGGTTTGAGGCGGAGCTTCGCTAGGCGGAGCTTCGCTAGGCGGAGCTTCGCTAGGCGGAGCTTCGCTAGGCGGAGCT